>JAIEQA010000013.1 GCA_019748095.1 Caulobacteraceae bacterium
CGGCCGGCGCGGCGGCGCGCGGGGTACGGGGCCGGCGGGCCGGACGGTCGTCCCCTTCGGCGGCAACCTCGACCGGTGCCGGTTCGGCGCGCGGGGTGAAGGCGATCGGGGCGGTGGAGGCGATGAAGTCGCCGCCCTCACGGCCGCTTTCGGTGCGGGTGGTCTCGGCGCGGGCGGGGTCGCGCCCATTGTCGCCACGGCCGTTCTCGGAGCGGCCGCCTTCGGACTCTTCCCAGGTGCGGGTGTCGGGCGTGCCGCCCTCGGCCTCATAGCGTTTGTTGCGTTCGTCGCGGCGACGCTCCCAGCGCTCTCGGCGGGTTTCGCGGCGGCCGCCCTCGGCGGTTTCGCCCTCGGCGCGGGGTTGCTGGTCGTCGCGCGGGGGACGGGGGGTCCATTCGCGGTCGCGGTTCTGGTTCTGGTTCTGGTTCTGGTCGCGGTCCCGGTTCTGGTCGTCGCGGGGCGGACGCGGGGTCCATTCGCGCGGCTCGCGCTGGGGCTGGTTGCCCTGGGCAGCCTCGGCGTCGCGGGCGTCGCTCTGCTGCTGGATGCGGTCGGCGGCCTGTTGCGCAGCGAGGAAGGCGGCGGCCTGGGCCCCGGTCTCGTCCTCGAAATCGATGTCATAGCCCTGGTTGGACAGTTCGCGCGCGGCGATCTCGCTGACCGGCCGCTGGGGCTGGAGGGCGCGCAGGACGCGGAAATAGTGTTCGGCGTGCTGGAGGTAGTTCTCGGCCAGGACCCGGTCGCCGGAGGAGCCGGCGTCACGGGCCAGCTGCTGGTAGCGTTCATACACGGTCTGGGCATTGCCCCGGACCTTGATGTTCTCAGGGCCCTGCGAATCCCACGACCGGTTGGGGTTGGCCGCATTGGCGTTGCCACCGCCGCCACCGGGTTTCCGGTTGCGGCCGCGCTGGCGCTTCATGCCCTTGAAATCTCTCATCGGACGCTACCGTGCTGGTTCGGCGTGGCCCTGCGCGACGATGGCGAGGGGAGCAGGCCGGTTGTGTGTGGTTCCGGTTCGCTTGGGGGCCAATCCCCGGCGGCGATGTGATCGGAAAGACCTGTGCCGCCCGGCGTGGGGTTCGGGCCGCTGGCTTCAGCCGCCGGCCTTCACGCGCGTCCCGGCCGAGTGTCGCTGGGCTTTTTTGGCCCGGCGAGATGCGGAAGGGAGGGAGACAACCAAGGACTTAGCGCGGGCCGGGATGGTTTGAAAGGGGTTTTCTTCCTCCCCATGCGCGTCGCGCATGGGGAGGTGGCGCGGCGCGGCTTCGCGCCGTGACGGAGGGGGCGAGAGGGTTCTGACGGCAGGGGAGTCCGGCCGTTGGGGCCGGGTCCCCCCTCCTGACCGCTGCGCGGTCTGTCCTCCCCATCGCCCTTCGGCGATGGGGAGGTGACGTCTACGCGCGGATCGGGGTCGTTCGGGGATCCGGACCGTTGGTGATGACGCGGTGGCGGTCGGCGAGGTCGCGGACGATCTTCACGTCCGCAAGGCCTGCAGCCTCGAACAGGGCTTTGACGGCGGGGCCCTGGTCCCAGCCGATCTCGACGGCGAAGATGCCGCCGGGCTTGAGGATGCGGGCGATCTCGGGGGCGAGGTCGCGGTAGGCCTGCAGGCCGTCGGGGCCGCCGTCCAGCGCCAGCAGGGGATCGTGGTCGCGAACCTCGGGGTCAAGGCCGGGGATGTCGTCGGACGGGATATAGGGCGGGTTGGAGACGACCAGGTCGAAACTGGCGTCGCCGAAACCCGCCGCCCATTCGGTGCGCAGGAAGGTAGCGCGGCCGTCCAGATCCAGATTGGCGGCGTTCTCGCGCGCCACGGCCAGGGCCTCGGACGAGATGTCGGTGCCGACGCCGTGGGCGCCCGGGCGTTCGGACAGGACCGCCAGCAGGATGGCCCCCGAGCCGGTGCCCAGATCGATCAGGTTGAAGGATTGCGCCGGCTCGAAGGCCAGCAGGGCGATGTCGAGAATGGTTTCAGTATCGGGGCGCGGGCTGAGCACATCGGGGGTGACGGTCAGCATGATCTTCCAGAAGCCCTTGCGGCCGAGGATGCGCGAGACCGGCTCGCGGCGCAGGCGGCGTTCGATGTAGCCGTCCAGCGCGGCCGTCTGCTCCGGGGTCAGGGGGCGGTGGGGATCGGTCAGGATGTCGATCCGGCTGGCCCCCGTGGCGGCCTCCAGCAGCAGGCGGGCGTCGATGGCCGGGCTGTCGATCCGGCCGGTCTTGAGCAGCCCTTGCGCGGCCTTCCACGCGGAGACGAGGGTGGGGGCGTCGGTCATTCAGGTCAGCTCCGCACGGTCGCCGACGGCGATCGCGCCGCCCGTGTCGACCGAAAGATAGAGGCCACACCAGCGGTGGCCGTAGAGGTCAAAAAGGGCCGGGACCAGATCGAGGTCGCTGAGGCCCGTGGCCGGGTCCACATGGGTGGCGGCGCAGCGGACGATGGGCTTGATCCCGGTCAGGCCGGCGTCGCCGAGGGTGACCGCGCGACCGGCCGCGTCGTTCTCGATCCAGGCGGGCCAGCCCTCGACCCAGACATTGGCGCGAAAGCGCAAGGGGTCGACGGGGCGGCCGAGGCGGGATTCCAGATCGCGGACACTGGCGAGGTTGAGGACCGAGACGGCACCGGCGGGATCATCCATGAACCGGTGGCCGGCCCCGTCCAGCAGGCGCAGGGGAGCGCTCGCCTCCTCGCCCAGCACATCGGTCAGCCAGACCTCGAGGGCCCGGTCCTGAACCGGATCGCCCAGCTGGACGGTGAGGCCGGGGGCCCCGGGGGCGGTCAGGGACAGGGTGTCGGTCGCCTCATCCCAGCGGGTACGGACCTGCGCGATCTGCGGCAGCCGGGCCAGGACGGTGAACCGCATCTTGGAGATATGGGCCGGGGCGGCCGGGTCGAAGCCGGAGGGGCCGATCTCGATGGCGCGCAGCCGGTCACCGGGGAAGGCCTGCCCGGCGCCCAGCATCACCCGGTCCAGCGGCTCGGGCGTGAAGCCCTTGACCGGGTGGCGGTACAGGGCGGCGACGGTGGCGACAGGGGGGACGGTCACGCGAGGGTGAGTGCCCCAGCCGGGCTTTTCAGGCAAGGTGGCACCGGGCCGGAACATGAGCGGCCGGAGGACCGTTGGGTCGCCGATGAAACTGCCCGTCCCGACCCGCCACCCGAAATCCCGTCCCGGTTTCTCCGGACCCTGGGCCTGGCTGGGGGCCGCGATCGGCGGACTGGCCGCGGGGGCCGGGGCGGCACACCTGATCTATACCCAGAGCCACCGGTTCGGACTGGAGTTGCGGCCCGCCCGGCCGGAGCCGGCCCCGGCCCGTCCGCCCACGCCGGAGGAGTTCGAGGCGCGCGAGCCCGGCCGGGGCCGACTGGCCGACCATCCCTGGAAGATCCCCCACAAGGGGTGGACCGATATCCTCTGGCGCGTCGGGGCCTCGTTCTTCGGCGACCGGGTGGGATTTGTCGCGGGCGGGGTGACCTTCTTCATCCTGTTGTCGCTGTTCCCGGCGCTGGGGGCGTTCGTGACCATCTACGGGCTGTTCGCCGACCCCGCCGATGCGGCGTCGCGGGTGGCCTTCCTGTATTCGGTGCTGCCGGCCAATGTGGCCCAGTTCATCGCCGCAGAGCTGCTACGGCTGGCGGCGGGGTCGACCGGGGCCCTGACCTTCACCCTGGTGTGGACCCTCGCCCTGTCGCTGTGGACGGCTAATGGCGGGGTCAAGACGCTGTTTTACGGGCTGAACGTGGCCTATCACGAGGTCGAGACGCGCAATATCGTCGACTATAATCTGCTGGGGTTCGCCTTCACCCTGACGGTTCTGGCCGGGGTGCTGGTCAGCGCAGCCCTGGTGGTCGGGGTGCCGGTCGTGCTGGGGACCATCGGTCTGGCCGACGACTGGGCGCGGCTGGCACCGCTGCGCTGGCCCCTGCTGTTCATCGGCTATATCGGGGCCCTGACGGTGATTTACCGGTTCGGGCCGTGCCGGGCGAAGGCGCGCTGGCGCTGGCTGACGCCGGGGGCCGTGTTCGCCGCGAGCCTGAGCGTGCTGGTGTCCTTCCTGTTCAGCTGGTTCCTGACCACTTTCGTGCGGATGGATTCCTACGGGCCGCTGGCCACGGCCATGGGCTTTCTGCTGTGGACCTGGATCTCGGTGCAGGTCGTCCTGATCGGGGCGGCGCTGAACGCGGCGATCGAGCACCAGACGGCGCTGGATACGACCGCAGGGCCGCCGGCGGCGCTCGGCGCGCGGGGCGCGGTGGTGGCCGACAGCGTCGGACCCCGACGGGGCAGTCCCGCGGCCCTGAAATACACGCTGAAACATGCCGAGGCCCTGGCCAGCCGGCTGGGACGCCGGCGGAACCGGCCGCAAGCGTGAGCGTTGGTCGCAAACACCCCTGTGAATCCCTATCTGGACCGGCATGAGCAATAATTTTCGTCCGACCACGCTTGAGCGCGCCTATGAACTGGCGCGCAGCGGCGACTGCCGCACCGTCAGCGACATCAAGGCCCGGCTGCAGCAGGAGGGCCATGAGCGGGTCCAGGACCGGCTATACGGCGGGTCGCTGACCTCGGCGCTGCGCAAGCTGTGCGTGGCCCACTATGTGGCACCGGAGGGCGGCGAGGCCCCGACGACCGTCAGTGACGAGGATGAGGACGGCGACGATCTGCGCCCCGACGCCGACGCGCAGGATCGGGCGGCGGGCTGAGTTCGACAGTCTGCACGCCGGGCCGCCGGCGAATCGTCAGCAAAATGAATCGCCTGCGACAAACGGGACGCCTTGTCGCCCGGATATTTTCCGTGCATAGAAGGTTCGTCGATCTCTCTGCGTAACGCCCCTCTCTCTTTGCGAACGCACCGAGTTTCTGGCCGATCCCATTCAGACCCGACAGGCTTCAGGCGCTCTTGCCTGATGCAAACTGCTAACGGAGGTCCTTAAAATGGCTACCGGCACTGTCAAATGGTACAACTCCACCAAGGGCTACGGCTTCATCGAGCCCTCGGACGGCGGCAAGGACGTGTTCGTGCACGTTTCGGCCGTTGAAGGCGCAGGCATGAACGGCCTGAACGAAGGCCAGAAGGTCTCGTACGAAGTCGAACGCGACCGTCGCACCGGCAAGGAATCTGCCGGTCAGCTGAAGGCCGCTGAATAGTCCTTCACGGATTTTTCAACGAACGAACGGGGTCGGGGCGAAAGCTCCGGCCCCGTTTTTCGTTTGAGCCTGCGCCTCTGGCGCAGGCGGAGACATTTGACCACGCTTGCCGCCGGGGCGGACCCCGCGTAATCGGCAGGGAGATGTTCGGCCTCGCCAATCCCCAGCGCTTCATGAGTTTCACCGGGCCGCTGACGCCGGTGCTGTGGGTCATTGCGGCCGGGCTTCTGGCCGTCGGGACCTGGTTCAGTTTCGTGGCGCCCGGCGACTACCAGCAGGGCGACACGGTGCGGATCATGTTCGTCCATGTGCCCGCCTCCATCCTGGGTCTGGCGGCGTATGCAGCGCTGGGGGTGTCCAGTTTCTTCGCCCTGGTGTTCCGCCATCCGCTGGCCGATGCGGCGGCGCGGGCGGCGGCCCTGCCGGGCGCGGCCCTGACGGCCCTGGCCCTGATCACCGGAGGCCTGTGGGGCCAGCCGATGTGGGGCACCTGGTGGGTCTGGGACGCGCGGCTGACCAGTGTGCTGGTGCTGTTCCTGTTCTACCTCGGCTATATGGCGCTGAGGGCCTCGATCGACGATGAGGCCCGGGCCGCGCGGGCGGCGGCGGTCCTGGGTCTGGTCGGGCTGATCAACCTGCCGATCGTGAAATTCTCCGTGGACTGGTGGAACACCCTGCATCAGCCGGCGTCGCTGTTGCGGGCCGGAGGGCCCAGTCTGGACCCGGTCTTCCTGCTGCCCCTGTTGCTGATGATCGCCGGCTACAGTGCCCTGTTCATGGCGGTCTGGCTGTCGTCGATCCGCACCGAGATCGTGCGCCGCCGGGTGCAGACGATCCGCGCCCGCCGCGCCCTGGACGCCTGATATGCCCGATCTGGACATGAGCCCCTATGCCGCCTTCGTCTGGCCCGCCTGGGGCATCAGCGTGCTGGTGCTGGGGGCCGTGGTCGTCCGCGCCGTGGCCGCCTCGCGCAAATGGACCGCCGAGCTGAAGCGGCTGGAGCAGGAGGACGAGGCCCCATGAACCGCTGGCTGACCCTGATCCCCCTGGGCGTTCTGGCGGCGCTGGCGGTGCTGTTCATCGGCTGGTCGCTGAAGCGCGAGCCGACATTCAGGCCCGACGCCCTGGTCGGGCAGGCCGTGCCCGAGACGGTGCTGCCGATCCTCGAGAACGGGGTGGCGGGGAACCGGAACGTCGATCTGAAGACCGCCGGGGTCGGGCGGCCGATGATCGTCAACATTTTCGCCAGCTGGTGCGCCCCGTGCCGGATCGAGCACCCGCAACTGCTGGCGCTGGAGGCACAGGGGATCGCGGTGGTGGGCGTGGCTTACAAGGACGAGCCCGAGGCGACCCAGGCGTTTCTGGACGAGCTGGGCGATCCGTTCACCATGGTGCTGGTCGACCGCGAGGGGCGGGCGGGGCTGGACCTGGGGGTGTCGGGCGTGCCCGAGAGCTTTGCCGTCGACGCCATGGGACGGATCGTGGCCAAGTCGTCGGGGCCGCTGCTGACCGATGCGGACGTGGAGCGGCTGACGCAGGCCCTGGTGGCCCCGTCCCGGGCCCTGCCCACAGCCCGGACGCCGGCCGAACTGGACGCCCAGCGCGACGCAGCGCAGAACTGACCGTCGACGCTCCGGGATAACGCCGTCGCCGGGGCGTTAACCATTTTTGTAGAGAATGGGTTAACCCTGTGGCCATGAGCACGATCCGGCCCGATCTTCCGCAGACCCTGCCCGGGACCACGCCGTCCGCCCAGGTGCGCACGGCCCAGGCGGCCTTCTTCCGCGCCGCCCTGAACGAGGTCCAGGCCGCGCCACCCCGGGCCCAGACCCCGTCGGCGGCCCGGACCGCGACCGCGACCCCGCCCGACGACAGCCCGCGACTGCCCCGGCTGGGCCAGCTGCTGGATATCCGGGTCTAGACGCGGGGCGTCACTCCGCCGGGGCGACGACGACCTTGATCTTGCCGGGTTTGGCCTTGCGGGCCTTTTTCGGGGGTTCGGCGGCCTTTCTGGCGGCCTTCTCCAGCTTGCGGGCGTCCTTGGAGGCCTTTTTCAGGGCCTTGGCCTCGGCCTTTTCCGCATCGGGGGCGGCGTCGGCGGCGGCGGCGAGGTCGGCCAGCATCTCCAGAAAGCCCTCGCGCTTGGCCTTGGGCAGCAGGCCCATGATGCGTTTGTCGGCCGCCTCGACCCGGGGACGGGCCGCATCCAGCAGGGCCTGACCCTCGGCCGACAGGCGTACGGCCTTGGCCCGGGCGTCCAGCGTCGACCGTTCACGCGACAGCAGGCCCTTGGCGGTCATGCGGGCGACGAGATCGGCCAGGGTGGAGCGGTCGATGCCCGTGGCGCGGACCAGATCGGTCTGGGTCAGGCCCTCCTTGACCGAGACGGCCTCCATGACGGCGAACTGGCGCTGGGTCGGACCGCCCGCACCGGCCTCCTCGGCATAGATGTCGAGCGCCAGCTGCAGCGCGCGGTGCATCAGATGGCTGGGGGAATCGGCCAGGGTGCCGGAGCGCCTCGCCTGTTTGCCGGACTTGACCATGCCACGCTCTCCCTCTGCCGTATGCGGAGGGTTATCAGCCGCATCTTACGGTTTGACGACAGAATTTTTAGGGCCGCTTCGCGGCGCGCTACCGCTCGACGCGCGGCGTCTCGCTGCTTGAGCGCATTTTTTCAGGGGTGCCAACGCTCGCGACGCGGTCGCGCGCTGCTTGAGCGGGTATCAGGGGGCGGTGTCGGGGCGGGCGGGGGCCATGACGTCGGCGGGGGCGTCGGCGTTCATGTTTTTCATGATCAGGGGCAGCTGGGACAGGCCGAAGGCCGAGGAGGCGATCCACAGCACGCCGCGGAAACTGACCCAGACATCGGCAGGATCGACGCCCTGATAGCCCAGCCGGTCCGCGGCCCAGCCGACCAGGGCCTCGGACCGGATCGCCTCATTGGTCAGGGCCACGGCGGCGAAATACAGGCCGTAGCGGAAGGTCAGGATGCGCCAGGCCCGGTCATTGATCGGGATGACCGTCCCCAGCAGGGCCTTGAGCGGCTGTTTGTTCAGATACAGCCCGCCCAGCAGGGCGACGGCCAGCGAGGCGTTGAGCACGGTGACCTTCAGCTTCACGAACAGGTCGTCGTTGAAGACCAGGGTCAGGACCCCGAACACCAGGGCAAAGCCGCCCACCAGCAGGGGCATGAGGGCCAGACGTTTCTCGACCCACAGGCCGACGACCACGGCCACGACCGACCCGGCCACCAGCCCCCAGGTGGCATGGACCAGGGCCTGATCGCCCGGTTCCCCGCGCAGGCGGAAGAACAGGAAGGTGGCGGCAAAGGCGACCAGCGCCCCGAAATCCACCACCTGACGGATCCAGGCGGGGGGCTTGCCGGCGGCGGGCGTGTCGGGGGTCTGGGTCATGAGGTCTCTATAGCGTGTTCGTCATGCCCGGGGGACGTCGTCCGAAGCGGAACCAAGCCGTGACACGTCCATGCGGCGGAAAAATGGGTCCTCGGGACAGGCCCGGGGATGACGGGGGCGGAGTGGGGGTCAGTCCTCCAGCCCCACCAGCGAACGGGAAAAGGCCCGGGCGTCGAAGGGTTGCAGGTCCTCGATGCCTTCGCCCACCCCGATCAGCTTGATGGGGGCGTCCGACGCCTGGGCCACGGGGACCAGGACCCCGCCGCGCGCCGTGCCGTCCAGCTTGGTCATGACCAGGCCGGTGACGAAGGCGGTGCGGCCAAAGATCTGTTCCTGGGCCAGGGCGTTCCGGCCCACGGTGGCGTCCAGCACCAGCAGGGTCTCATGCGGGGCGTCCGGATCGATCTTCTTCAGCACCCGTACGATCTTGAGCAGTTCGTCCATCAGGGCCGACTTGTTCTGCAGCCGCCCGGCCGTGTCGATCAGGACCACATCGAAGCCCTCGGCCCGGGCTTTGGTATAGGCGTCGAAGGCCAGACCGGCCGGATCGGCCCCGTCCCTGCGGCTTTCGAAATGGGCGCCGGAGCGTTCGGCCCAGACCTTGAGCTGTTCGCGGGCGGCGGCGCGGAAGGTGTCGCCGGCCACGATCATGACCCGGGCCCCCTGCCCCGTCAGATCGGCGGCGATCTTGCCCAGCGTCGTGGTCTTGCCCGAGCCGTTGACCCCGACGAACAGGACCACAAAGGGTTTGATCCCCCCGGCCACCCCGTCCGGGCCCAGAGGATCAAAGGTCGCCTGACGCGGCAGCAGCTCGGCCGCCACGGCCTCGGCCAGAGCTTCCTTGACCTCGAGTTCGTCCGACACCTTGCCAAA
The DNA here is from genome assembly GCA_019748095.1 of Caulobacteraceae bacterium. Classification (GTDB taxonomy): domain Bacteria; phylum Pseudomonadota; class Alphaproteobacteria; order Caulobacterales; family Caulobacteraceae; genus Brevundimonas. The sequence continues at coordinate 9,437 of JAIEQA010000013.1, forward strand.
GCGCAGGGTGCGGAAGCGCTCCACGATCCGGTCGGTGGCGGCGGGCCCCAGATCGCTTTCCAGCAGATGCTCTTCCAGCCCCTGCAGCGCGGCCTCGGACAGGGGCTCCTTCACAAAGGCCCCGACCACCGTCTCGGTCATCTGCTGGGACGAGCGGGCGAGGCCCTGGCTGAGGCGCTGGAACCAGCCTGTCTTCGGCGTATCGTTCATCCCGTCCGCTTAACGGAGACGGACGGCCGCGTCACGCGGGGCGTGAGGGGGTGGCCGCCACCAGCGCCGCCACCAGATCACGCGCGGTCCGTGCCGCCCCCATCAGGGTGGCGGAGCCGGGGCCGGTCCAGTCGCCATAGCCCGCCAGCCACAGCCGCGGCTCCTTGATCGACCGCTGGCCCTGAACCGCGACCTTTCCGTCCGGCTCCACCACACCAAGGCCGGTCAGATGGTCGAGCGCCGGGCGAAATCCGGTGCACCAGATGACGGCGTCCACCGACATCTCTGCCCCGTCGGGCCAGATGACCCCCGTGGCCGTCATTTCCCGGAAAGGGCGGACCGTGCCCAGATCGCCCCGCGCCCGGGCCTCCAGGACCGGAGGGACCACGACGATGTCACCGACCCCCCCGACCGGGGTTTGGGCCTGCGGGGCCTTCATCCGGGCGACGGCGCGTTCGAACAGGACGCGACCGTCCACATCATCGGGCAGGAACAGCGGCTCCTGCGTCGTCACCCACAGGGCCCGGGCGACCGGGGCGACCTCGGCCATGATCTGGGCCCCGCTGTTTCCGCCGCCGACCACCAGCACGGTCTGGCCGGCGAACGCGTGGGGGTCGCGGTAGTGCGCCGAGTGCAGCTGCACGCCCCCGAACCCGTCCCGTCCGGGAATGTCGGGCACAAAGGGGTTGGACCAGGTGCCGGTCGCGCTGATCACGGTGCGGGCGGTGAACTCCCCCTGATCCGTCGCCAGCGCCAGATGATCCGGCCGGGCCGTGACCGTCCGGACCCGGACCGGTCGCCGGATCGGCAGGGCGTAGCGCGCCTCATAGCGGGTCAGATAGTCGAGGACGTCGTCGCGGGTGGGTTGGCCCGGGTGATCGGGCGGCGGCATCAACCAGCCGGGCAGCGAGCTGTAGCCCGCCGGCGAGAACAGCCGCAGCGAATCCCAGCCATGCCGCCACGCCCCGCCCGGCCCGTCCCCGGCGTCGAGGATCAGATCCTCCAGCCCGGCCCGGCGCAGATACCAGCCGAGCGACAGACCCGCCTGCCCGCCGCCGATGACGATGACGTCATGCACCGTCACCCCGGGATCCCTCCCGGACCCGGGCGCGGGAACCCGCCTGTCTGGGGCGTCTCGGTCATCCCGATCGCTTAGAGGAGATGGACGACGGCGTCACGCGGGGCGTGAGGGGGGTGGGACCGGGCCGGCGCAAGGGACCGCATTCGTCACGACAGGTGCGCCTCGAAGAAGCGGGTCAGCCGGTCGAAGGGGATCAGGTCGACGCGGTCATAGAGATCGACGTGACTGGCACCGGGGATGATGACCAGTTCCTTCGGCTCGGCTGCGGCCGCGAACGCCGTCTCGCTGAAATAGCGGGAGTGGGCGTTCTCGCCGTGGATGAGCAGGATCGGCCGGGGCGAAATCTCCGCGATACAGGTCATCAGCGGGAAGTTCATGAACGAGAGCGGATTGGTGACGGTCCAGGCGTTGCCGGAGTTCACGGCGCGCGCATGATAGCCGCGCGGCGTCATGTAGTAGTCGTGGTAGTCGATCGCGAACTGCGGCTCGCCGCCCTTCAGCACGTTGAAGGCAGGGCCATGGGCCGAGGTTCCATTGCGCGCGTCGTCCCAGCGCTGCCGGCTCAGCTGCTCGAGGGTCTGCGCGCGCTGCTCAGGCGTGACGCTGTCGTTATAGCCGCGCGACATCACGCGGCTCATGTCGTACATGGTGCTGGTGGCGACGGCCTTGACCCGCTTGTCGACCGCAACGGCGCTCAGCGCCATGCCGCCCCAGCCGCAGATGCCGATGACGCCGATCCGCTCGCGATCGACCGACGGATGCAGGCCAAGGAAGTCGACCGCCGCCATGAAGTCTTCGGTGTTGATGTCGGGCGAGGCCACATCGCGCGGCGCGCCCCCGCTCTCGCCGGTGAAGGACGGATCGAACGCGAGGGCGACGAAGCCGCGCGCGGCCATCGTCTGGGCATAGAGGCCCGACGACTGTTCCTTGACCGCGCCGAACGGACCGCCGACGGCGAGCGCCGCGAGGCGTTGGCCGTCCCGCCCCCTTGGCCGGTACAGGTCGCCGCTGAGGGTGATGCCGTAGCGGTTGGTGAAAGTGACCTTCTGGTGGTCGACGGCTTCGTCACGGGGGAACACCTTGTCCCAGTCACTGGTCATGGTCTGTGCCTTTGCATCGGGGGCGGGGAGAAGGGACACGGCGGCCAGGGCGGTCACGCCCGCGCCGGTCAGTTTCATCAGTCCCCGGCGGTCCATCATGCGGGACGGCCGGGTCCGGGGGTCGGGAGACGTCGGGGTCATGTCGGGCTCCAGGGCTGTGTTCAGAGGGGTTTCCGCAGGGTGCGGCCATCACGGACGATCCGTCCGGGACCGGGCCGCCACCCGGTTCGCTGTTCGATGAGCCGCAAACTAGAACGCGGGCCGGAATACGATTAGTCAGCAAGATCGGCATGAACTAATCGACTTTCACTAACAATGCCGAGGGAGAGGCACGGATGGCCGGACCCGATCTGAACCAGCTGACCTGGTTCCAGGCCGTCGCCGAGGAGCGCAGCTTTACGAGGGCCGCCGCCCGGATCGGCGTGGCGCAGTCCACGCTCAGCCATGCCATCCGGCAGCTTGAAACGCGTCTCGGCATCCGGTTGCTGACGCGCACGACCCGCAGCGTTGCGCCGACGGCGGCCGGCGAGCGTCTGCTTCAGACGATTACGCCGAGGCTGGCCGAGATCGGGCATGAGATCGAGAGCCTGACCCGCGTGCGGGACAGACCGGCCGGCTCCATCCGGCTGACCCTGTCCGACCACGCCCTCCACAGCGTGGTGTGGCCAAGGCTGAAGCCGGTGCTGGCCGCCTATCCGGACATCAAGGTTGAACTGATCCTCGACAGTACCTTCCGCAACATCGTCGAGGAGCGGTTCGATGCCGGCGTCCGGTTGGGCGAGAGCGTCGAAAAGGACATGATCGCCGTCCGCATCGGTCCGGACTGGCGCCTCATCGCCGTCGCTTCACCGGAGTATCTGGCGGAACGCGGCAGGCCGGTTCACCCCGGGGACCTCGTTTCCCATGCCTGTATCAATATGCGCCACGAGTCGGCCGGCGGCCTGTATGCCTGGGAGTTCGAGAAGGACGGACAGGCCCTGCGCGTCCGGGTGGACGGCCAGGTCACCTTCAACAACTCCTACGCCATGGTCGACGCTGCCGTGAGCGGTCTGGGGATCGCCTATGTGCCCGACGACATCGTCGCCTCGCACCTGGCGTCCGGCGAACTGGAGCTGGTTCTGGACGACTGGTCACCGATGTTCGACGGCTATTTTCTCTACTATCCCGGCCGACGGCAGAACCTCGCCGCGTTCCAGATCCTCGTCGACGCCCTGAGACATCGTCCGGGCAGACGTCCAGCTACGGGCGAAACTGGCGGTAACCCGGGGAGCACGGGCGCAATCCGGTGATTGTCCGCCCCGGTCCGTAACATTCCCGGCCCGTGACCGAATGGGGGGACGTGTGAACACGCTGGAAGCACGGCTCAGGCCGCTCATGATCCGGGGGCTGGACGGGGATTCGCGCGCCTGGCGCGAGTTCCTCAGCCTTCTGCGTCCTGCGCTTCACGCCTATTTCAGACGCCGCCAGTTTCACGGCGACGCCGATGTCGAGGACCTGGTGCAGGAAGCCCTGATGGCCGTCCATGCCAAGCGCGAGACCTGGCGACGGGCCGACCCGGTCACGTCCTGGTGCTACGCCATCGCGCGCTACAAGCTGATCGACCACCTGCGGAAATCGGGTCGGGCGCGCCTCGTGCCGATGATCGACGACCTGCCGCTGGAGGGCGACGGCGTGGAGGACGGCGTGGTCCGGCGCGACGTGGACCGGCTGTTGTCGGGCGTGCCCGCGCGCCAGCGGGCCCTGGTCGAGGACGTCAAACTGTCCGGCTACAGCCTGGCCGAGGCCGGAGACCGGGCCGGTCTGTCCGAGGGCGCGGCCCGCGTCAGCCTGCACCGGGCGATGAAGGCCCTGATGAGACAAGTGACAGACCGTGAAGCCTGAGCGCGTGAACACCGACGACCTGATCGAACAGCTGGCGGCCGGGGCGGGGCCTATCCCGCCGCATCGCGCGACCGGGCGGGCGGCCGCCTGTGCGGGGCTGGCGCTGGCCGCCTCCGTCGTCGTCGTCTGGATGACCCTGGGACCGCGCCCCGACCTGGTGGAGGTCATCGGGCAGCCCGCCTTCCTTTTGCGTCAGGCCTATGCGCTCGCGCTCGCGGGCCTTGCGGCCTGGCTGATGCTGCGGCTGGGCCAGCCGGGCGCACCGGTGCGGCTGCCCCTGATCGGGATCGGCGGCCTCGCCGTCGCGGTCATGGGGCTGGTCGGGCTGGAACAGGCCGGGCTGGACGGGTCGGAACGGATGGACGCCCTGCTGGGACAGTCGTGGACGCTGTGCTCGATCCGGGTCGCCACGATCAGCCTGGTGACGACGCCCTTCATCCTTTTCGCCGCGCGGCGGTCGGCCCCGACGCGGCCGGTGCGCGCCGGGTTCGCCGCCGGGGTTGTCGCCGGGGCGCTGGCGGCCTCTGCCTACGGCTTCTACTGCGCCGAGATCACGGCGACCTTCGTGGCGACCTGGTACACGGTCGGCATTCTGGTGGCCGGCGTCATGGGTGCGGCTGTGGGACGTTGGGCCCTGCGCTGGTAGGGGCCTTTCGCCTTCAGTCGATCCGCCAGAGCCGGTCCAGGCTCACGGCACCGGCCCCATACCGGATCAGATAGACAAGCAGGCCCGCCCAGACCAGATGAGTGGACCAGGCCCCCGGATAGACGAGGACCTGGATCACCGCCGTCATGACCAGAAGGGCCACCGCCGACAGGCGCGTCAGCAGCCCGAGCACGAGCAGAACCGGAAAGAGATGCTCCGCATAGGTGGCCAGGTGGGCGGCCAGGTCACCGGGGATCAACGGCAGGCGGTATTCCTCGGCAAACAGGAACAGGGCGCTGTCGGACACGGCGATCAGGCCGTCGACCTTGGTGCGGCCCGACAGGAAGAAGACGGCGGCGATGCCTGTCCGGGCGGTCAGGGCGATCAGCCAGTCCGGCAGGAGCCGGCCGGGCAGGCGACCGGCGGCGCGGATCCAGGCCAGGGCCGCAGGGTCCTCCGGGCGGAGCCGGGGTTCAGACAGGGGCGGGGTGTCGGTCATCGGGGACAGGCTCCGGATCAAGGGTCGAGAAGGCGGCGGTGGCGAGGAGCCCGGCGAACATCTCCGGCAGGTTCAGGGCAGGGTCGGCGGCAAAGGCGTCGCGGGCGGCCTCACCGAGGGATCGCCCGTCCCGGCAGGCGGCGAGGAAGGCCCATTCGGGACGCGCGAGGCGTCGCCCTGTGACGACATCGTTCGCGCGGACGATGAGCAGGCCCTCGCCGCGTGCGTCCCAGACGGGGGGCTCGAGGCCGGCGTCCCCGGACCGGTTGGCGATCCAGATCGACGGAACCGTCCAGTCGAACCAGAACAGCGCCACAGACGGGTGCAACTGCACTGTGGACGAGAACAGTCGGGCGGGCGTGAGCGCCGCGACGCGGCCGCTGGACAGGACCGGCGCATCGGCGGCCGTGTGCGCCCGGTTCCACGCCCGGTCCAGCCGGGCCACGGGCGCGAGATAGGGCAGTTCCCGCGCGGGCGGGAAAACCTCCAGCCAGTCGGGGAAGTCCGCAGCATAGGCGTCGAGAACCGGCGAGGTCGGCGGCGAGCCGGCGGCGAACTCGCCCGCGGCGGCGCGGAACCACTCGGGGCCGACGAGGCGAAGAACCGTGGGATAGAGGGCCTCCAGCGCATCGATCCGGGCCCGGGCCACGGTATTGCGATAGACGTCGAGGGCCGCCCGGTTGCGGCTGTCCGGGCCGAGCCAGGGGTCCAGCGCGCGCTCGTCGCCCGCGAGCATGGCGCTGAACGCGGCCTGAAACCCGTCTCCCGGCCTATCCGGCATGGGCCCGGGCCGTGTGAGCGTGGAAGACCGTCAGGGCCCGCTCGCGTTCCGCCATCAGGCTTTTGAACGCCGGCAGCCTGCCGTCGCGCTCGATCAGGGTGGGCCGGGGGCCGAGCCAGGCCAGGGCGTGGGCATAGAGGGACCAGACGGCCTCTGCGACCGGTGCGTCGTGGGTGTCGATCAGGAGGGCGTCCCCCAGCCGTTCGTCGGCCGCGTGACCCGCCAGATGGATCTCGCCGATCGCATCCGCCGGGAGGGCCTCGATATAGGCGCGCGGGTCACCCCCCAGATTCCGGGTGGTGACATGAACATTGTTGACGTCCAGCAGCAGGCCACATCCGGTCCGGACGACGAGTGCCTGAAGAAAGTCTGTCTCGTTCATCTCGTGTCCCTCCAGCGCGAGGTAGAGCGAGGGGTTCTCGATCAGGATCGGGCGGCCGAGCGCTTCCTGGACCCGGCCGATGTTGTCGGCGACACAGGCCAGACGGGCGCGGGTGCGCGGAAAGGGCAGCAGGTCCGGGTGGTAGACGCCGTCCTGCTGCGACCAGGCGAGGTGCTCCGACACGAGACAGGGCTCCAGCCGGTCCACGAGGGCGGACAGGCGGCCGAGGTGTCCGGCATCGGGCGGGGCCTCGCCGGCCAGCGACAGCCCGACCCCGTGAAGCGAAAGCGGCCGGGTCCGGCGGATCGCATCCAGCCAGGCCAGGCGGGGGCCGCCATCCACCATATAGTTCTCGGCATGGACCTCGAACCAGAGCCCGGTCGCCGAACACGCCAGGGCGTCCGCGTAGTGCGGGGCCTTGAGCCCGAGTCCGACCGTCATACCGCCTTCGGGGGCAGGCGGGGACGGTCGCGGGTCCGCGTCGGCGACCGGTTGGGAGATCATGCCGTGGCCGGCCTCAGCGCGTCACGGGCGTGAGCGAACCGGGCCCGCGCGGGGTCTGGATCGCGGTACAGGTGCCGGTGGGGACCAGTTTCCAGGCATTGCCCTGATAGTCCCGCCTCGAGGTGCCGGCGCAGGTCGTGCCCGGACCGGCGGCGCAGTCATTCTTGCCGGCGAGCGCGACGCCGTAGCATTTCTCCATCGCCGGAGCCTGGCTCTGGCTGTTGGTCTGGGCGTGGGCAAGGCCGGCGCCGGCAACGAGCGCCAGGGCGGTCGCGCCGCCGATGGCGATCCGGGTTCTGTTCATGGTGGGGGCTCCGTGGCTGTTTCCGTCCGAGGCATCGGACAGCCCCTCATTCGGAGGATCCGCGCCATCCGTTACGCCGGCGTGCTTCAGATCGACATCGGACGCAGTCCGGCGGCAGCGAACCCCTGGCCGGATCAGGGGGGACAGGCCCCGAAGCCCCGGGGCACCGCCCGGGGCGTCATACACGCCATAGTTTCGCCCCAGGGCGGGCGGCCTCCTGTCGTTAACGACAAAAAACCGGGAGGACGCGATGCGGATGACGGTGTTGAGGCGGGGGGTGGCGACGGTGGTCGGGCTGGCGCTCGCGGCACCCGGCGGGGTTCCCGGCGCGGCCGCCATGACCCCGGTGACCGGGCAGACCGGAACTGTGGCCGGGGACGGCGTGGTCAGCGCGGCGGCCTGTCTGCCGCTGGGGTTCGATCTGAGACCCTCGGCCGAGCGGTTCCCACCCCCTCCTCCGCCTCCCGTGGCGCGGGCCCCGGCGTCCGGCCAGGCCCCGCCGCCCCCGATCACCCTGCCGATCGAACCGACGCGGAAGGAGGATCGGGTCGCGTACGGGGCCCCTCCTCCCCCGCCACCGCCTCCGCCTCCCCCGCCCGCCCCTCCGGCCCCGATGCGGCCACCAGTTCTCGGGACCAATGCGGCCGGCCAGGCCACGGCGGACGGGATCGTGGTCACAGGGTCGCGCATCCTGCCCGGCCAGACGCCGGCACCTGCCGACACTGAACGCTATCCGGACGCCACGCCCAATCCCGTGAAACGGGTGGCCGAGGCCCCGGTCTCGACCTTTTCGATCGATGTCGACACGGCCGCCTATGCCAATGTCCGCCGGTTCATCGCCGACGGCGTGGCCCCGCCGCGCGACGCCGTGCGGATCGAGGAGATGATCAACTATTTCGACTATGGCTATGCCCGGCCGGGCGGCGCGGCCGAGCCCTTCGCGGTGACGATGGCTGTGGTCGCCTCGCCCTGGTCGACGGGTCGCCAGATCGTCCATATCGGCCTTCAGGGCCATGAACTGCCGGCCGGGGAGCGCCGGCCGCTGAACCTGACCTTCATGGTCGACGTCTCGGGTTCGATGCAGTCGCCGGACAAGTTGGGTCTGGCGCAGCAGACCATGAACCTGATCATCGACCGGCTGCGCCCCGAGGACAGGCTGGCGGTGACCTACTATGCCTCGGCGGCCGGCACGGCGGTCGCGCCGACGTCGGGATCGGAGAAGCTGAAACTGCGCTGCGCCGTGGCCTCGCTGACGGCGGGCGGGTCAACCGCAGGGGCCCGCGGGATGGTCAATGCCTATGAACAGGCCGAGGCCGCCTTCGGCGCGGACAAGGTCAACCGCATCCTGATGTTCACCGACGGCGACTTCAATGTCGGGGTGACCGACGACAAGCGGCTGGAGGACTATGTCGCCGACAAGCGCGGCACCGGCATCTATCTGTCGGTCTATGGCTTCGGGCGCGGCAACTATCAGGACGCGCGGATGCAGACGATCGCCCAGGCGGGCAACGGCGTGGCCGCCTATGTCGACGATCTGGACGAGGCGCGGCGCTTGTTCGGGCCGGCCTTCGACCGCGGGGCCTTTCCCATCGCCGACGACGTCAAGATCCAGGTCGAGTTCAATCCCGCCCGGGTCAGCGAATACCGGCTGATCGGTTATGAGACGCGGCTGCTGAACGAGGCCGATTTCGCCAATGACGCGGTCGACGCCGGGGAGGTCGGCTCGGGGGCCTCGGTCACGGCCCTGTACGAGATCACACCTGTGGGCGGCCCGAGCCAGATCCCCGAGCGGCGCTATGGCGGCAACCGGGCGGACCGGGCGCGGGCGGGCGGCGACCCGAACGGGGAGATCGGCTTTGTCCAGGTCCGCTACAAGCGGCCGGGCGAGGCCAACTCACGCCTGATCCAGACCGCGATCTCCGGGGCCGGATCGGGGACGGCGATGGCGGGGGCACCGGAAGCCACCCGCTGGGCCCTGGCCGTCGCGGCCTTCGGCCAGCGCCTGCGGGCCGATCCGTGGATGAGCGCCGACTTCGACACCGCCGCCATCCTGGATCTGGCCCAGGGGGCGCGAGGCGAGGACCCGTACGGCGAACGCGCGGCCTTCGTACAGATGGTCCGGGCGGCGGACACCCTGCCGGCGCGCCGCGCGCCCTGACCGGAGCGGGAGTGCGGCCCTCCCCCGTTCGCGCCCCTTTGGCGTCCCCCGCTCCGGCCTGATAGAAGACCCCGGACCCCCGTCCCTGCCGGGACGCTCCGGACCGAGCCATGGCTGACCGTCGCGACTTTCATTCCCCCCGCACCCACGGCTTCGTGCGGGTGGCGGCGGCGACGCCGGTGGTGCACATCGCCGATCCCGTAACCAACGGGCAGGCCCATGCGGACCTGATCCGGTCGGCGGCGGCGCAGGGCTGCGAGCTGGTGGTGTTTCCAGAGCTGTCGCTCAGCGCCTATGCCATCGACGACCTGCATCTTCAGACCGCCCTGCTGGACGGGGTGGAGCGGGCGCTGGGGACGCTGGCCGGGGTGGCGGGCGAGGCCGGGGTGGTGGCGGTTGTGGGGGCCCCGATCCGGCACGGCGACCGGCTGCTGAACTGTGCCGTGGTGCTGGCGGGCGGCGAGATCGTGGGGGTGGTGCCCAAGACCTATCTGCCCAACTACCGCGAATACTATGAGAAGCGCTGGTTCTCGTCCGGCGACGACATCGGGGCGGAGACGCTTTCGATCGACGGGCGCGACAGCTGGATCGGGACGCGGCTGCTGTTTCAGGCTGACGACCGGCCGGGGTTCGTGGTCGGGGTGGAGATCTGCGAGGACTTCTGGGCCCCGGTGCCGCCCTCGACCCGGCAGGCCCTGGCGGGGGCGCGGATTCTTGCGAACCTGTCGGCCTCCAACATCGTCATCGGCAAGGCGGATGAACGGGCCCTGTTGTGCGCCAGCCAGTCGGCGCGGGCCATGGCGGCCTATGTGTTCGCCGCCTCGGGCTGGGGCGAGAGCACCACCGACCTGGCCTGGGACGGTCAGGCGACGATCCATGAGCTGGGGGCGAAACTGGCCTCGGGCGAGCGGTTCGCGGTCGAGGGGCATCTGACGGTCGCCGATGTGGACGTCGAGCGGATCGGTCAGGAGCGGATGCGCAACGGGACCTTTGCCGACTGCGCCCGGCGCGAGCTGGACGAGGAGGGGTATGTCCGGCTGGGGTTCCGCACCGCCGTCGCGGATGGCGGGGGGCTGAGGCGGCCGCTGGACCGGTTCCCGTTCGTGCCGGACGATGCGGCGCGGCTGGACCAGGACTGTTTCGAGGCCTTCAACATCCAGGTCCAGGGCCTGATGCGGCGGATGACGGCGACGGGGGCCGAGCGGCTGTGCATCGGCGTGTCGGGCGGGCTGGATTCGACCCAGGCGTTGCTGGTGGCGTGCCGGGCCTTCGACCGGCTGAATCTGCCGCGGACCGGGATCCTCGGCTACACCCTGCCGGGGTTTGCGACGTCAGAGGGGACCAAGTCCAATGCCTGGGCCCTGATGCGCGCTCTGGGGGTCACGGGCGAGGAGATCGACATCCGACCGGCGGCGGAGCGGATGCTGGCCGATATCGGGCATGCCTATGCCGACGGGCAGCCGGTGCACGACATCACCTTCGAGAATGTGCAGGCGGGTCTGAGGACCGACTATCTGTTCCGCCTGGCCAACCAGCATGGGGCCTTTGTGCTGGGCACCGGCGACCTGTCGGAGCTGGCGCTGGGCTGGGCCACCTATGGCGTCGGCGACCATATGAGCCACTACAATGTCAACGGCGGGGTGGCCAAGACATTGATCCGGCACCTGATCCGCTGGGTCGCGGGGCGGCCCGAGATGGCCGGGGCGGCCGATGTGCTGGGGGCCATTCTGGACACGGAGATCTCGCCCGAACTGGTCCCGGCGGGAGCGGACGGGAAGATCCAGTCGACGGAAGGGACCGTGGGTCCCTATGCGCTGAACGACTTCTTCCTGTTCCACATCACCCGCTTCGGGATGACCCCGTCGAAGGTCGCTTATCTGGCGCATCAGGCCTGGGGCGATGCGGCGCGCGGGTCCTGGCCGGCGAACACGCCCGAGGATGAGCGGGTCGAATACGATCTGGCGACGATCAAGGGCTGGCTGCGGAAATTCCTGATCCGCTTCTTCCAGACCAGCCAGTTCAAACGCTCGGCCCTGCCCAACGGGCCCAAGGTGGTGACCGGCGGCTCGCTGAGCCCGCGCGGCGACTGGCGCGCCCCGTCGGACGGCAATGCGCGGGTGTGGCTGGAGGAGCTGGACGCGAACGTGCCGTAAGGACCGTGGGGTAGGGTTAGGGGTGAAGAGTGCTAGTGCTGGTAAGCAAGGGGGGGCGTTTGATGCTTGCTCACTAGCACCAGCACTCTTCACCCCTGCTCACCCGACCGCCGAAAGCCGACCCCATATGACCGACGATCCCACAAAAGATTCCAAAGGCAACATCCTGTCGGACGGGGACAGTGTGACCCTGATCAAGGACCTGAAGGTCAAGGGCTCGGGCGGGGTGACGCTGAAGCGCGGGACGCTGGTGAAGAATATCCGCGTGACCGGGGACACCGACGAGATCGAGGCCAATGTCGACAAGGTGCGAGGCCTCGTGCTGCGGACCGAGTTCGTGCGCAAGGCCTGAGGCTCTTTCGGCTGCGGTCGCCCGGAATTTATTCCGCCGCACCTCTTGCGGCGCGTTCAAGCCCGCTCCACCTCATTTCCGGTCTTTGACAGGTGAGACGAGAATTGCGGCCCGCGCCGGGGCCAACGATTTCCGATAATCTGGCACGGTGACTCTGCAGCCATCCGACAGGCCGCTGAATGGGATCGCTTTTTTTCACAGAGTCACCCTGAGTCACCCAATTTCGCAGGGGTGACTCAGGGCACGTCCCGGAGGAATTCGAAGATCGCGGACCGGGCCTCGGGCTCGTCCAGCATGGGGGCGTGGCCGATGCCGGGGACCTCGGCATAGTGCATCTCGGGCGCGGCCTTCTTCATGCGGGCGGCGATGTCTGCGCCCAGAAGGTCCGAGGTGGCTCCGCGGATCAGGAGGGTCGGGCGCTTTTTCGCCAGCCGGCGGAAGGAGGGCCACAGGTTGGGGACGAGGGCCCCGGCCCCGCCGGCACGGATCGGCACGGCGATGTCGGGGTCATAGTTCAGCACCGGTGAGCCCTCGGTACCGTCGCGGAAGATGCGGCGGGCGAAGGCGTCCCAGTCGGCATCGGTATAGTGGGGGAAGGCCACGGCATTGATGCGGCGGGCATGGTCGGCGGCGGCGGCCCAGGTCGGGGTCTCGACCGGCTGGCCGGAATAGGCGGCGATGCGGGTCAGGCCCTCGGGCGAGACGGCCGGGCCGATGTCATTCAGGATCGCGGCGGCCACGACCCGGCTCTTGAGGGCGGTGATGGCCATGGTGATCAGCCCGCCCATGGAGGTGCCGAGGAAGACCGCCCGCTCGATGCCGGCGGCCTCGAGCAGGGCCAGCACATCCTTGGCATAGACGGGAGGCTGGTAGGTCATGGGGTCCGAGGCGCGGTCCGAGCGCCCCCGGCCGCGGACATCCAGCGCCAGCACCCGGCGACCGCTGCGGGCGATCAGGGGGGCGATGACCTCGAAATCGGCAGAGTTCCGGGTCAGGCCGTGGATGGCGATGACCGGCAGGCGGGCCGGTCCGTCCGTGCCCGGATAGTCCCGGGCGTAAAGGCTGAGCCCGTCAGCGCTGGTCCAGCGACGGTCCGCGAACAAGGTCGAGTCGGTCAAACAAGGGTCTCCCCGGCAACGACGCCCCCGCGTCCATCCCAGACTATTTCATGCCGCGTGGAATTGCGATCAGCCGCCGAGAAGGTCGCGGACGAAATGATCCAGATTATGCCCGTCGAACAGGAAGCCGGGCAGGCCGGCGCGGCGGGCGGCCTCCAGATCGGTGGCGCGGTCGCCGATCAGGAAGGAGCGAGCCGGGTCGATATGGTGCTCGGCGATGGCGCGCAGGATCATGCCGGGATTGGGCTTGCGGTCCGGATGGTCGGGATGCGCCCATTTCGGATCCTCGGCCTCACTGTGGAAGGGGCAGGCATAGACGGCACCGATCCGGGCCCCCTTTGCCGCCAGCCGGCGCACCAGCAGGGCGTTGAAGGCATGCATCTGGTCCTCGCTGAACAGACCGCGCGCCACACCGGACTGGTTGGTGACGATGACCACCAGATAGCCCTGGGTGTTCAGTCGCCGGACTGCATCGGCCGCACCCGGTATCAGCGCCAGATGCTCTTCCAGATGGGGATAGCCGCTGTCGGTGATCAGAACGCCATCGCGATCCAGAAAGACGGCGGGGACGGCGGTCGGGGACGCGTTCAAGGCGGGCAACTCCGGGGACAGACGGGGGACTGGATAGAAGCGTGCGTTGCACGGCGCAACGCGAAGTGACTCCCCCGGATTTGGCGATCGGGCCCCGGCCGGGTTAGACGGCGGCCCTGCCTTCGACCGGCCGCGCCCCGCGTATGTCCGCAGCGCCCGGCCCCGTCCCGAGAGAGGTCCCCCGAATGACCATTCCCTTCATCGACCTGCAGGCGCAGCGCCGTCGCCTCGGAGGCCGGATCGAGGCCGCCCTGATGGCCGCCGTCGAGAGCGGGGCCTATGTCATGGGCCCGCCGGTGCGCGAGTTCGAAACGGCGCTGGCCGCCTTCGGGCAAGCGAAACACGCCCTGGGCTGCGCCAACGGGACCGAGGCCCTGGTCCTGCCGCTGATGGCCTGGGGCATCCGGCCGGGCGATGCGGTGTTCGTGCCCAGTTTCACCTTCTGCGCCACGGCCGAGGTGGTGCCGTGGCTGGGCGCGACCCCGGTGTTCATCGATATCGATGCGAAGACCTACAATATGGATCCCGGCCATCTGGAGGCCGCGATCGAGGCCACGATCGCCGAAGGCAAGCTGCGGCCCAAGGTCGTCATCGCCGTCGACCTGTTCGGCCAGCCGGCCGACTATCCCGCCATCAAGGCGATCTGTGACAAACACGGGCTGAAGCTGATCGCGGATTCGGCCCAGGGGTTCGGCTGCACCATCGACGGCGAACATCCGCTGAAATGGGCCGATGTGACGACGACCAGCTTCTTTCCGGCCAAGCCGCTGGGCTGTTACGGCGACGGCGGCGCGGCGCTGACCGACGACGATGATCTGGCCCAGGAGATGGACAGCTACCGGGTCCACGGCAAGGCGGTGGCCAAGGATCTGGTCGGCCGCACGTTCGAACACGAGACCAAATATCTGAACATGCGGGTGGGTATGAACTCGCGGCTGGACACGGTGCAGGCCGCGGTCCTGATCGAGAAGCTGAAGGTCTTCCCCGACGAGATCGTGTGGCGCAACCGGATCGCCGCCCGCTACAACGAACTGCTGGCCCCCCACGTCACCGCGGTGCCGGTCGTGCCCGCCGGGAACGTGTCCAACTGGGCCCAGTATACGATCGAGCATCCGGACCGGGACGGTCTGGCCAGACATCTGGCGGCCCAGGGCGTGCCCTCGGCGGTCTATTATCCGATCCCCTGCCACCTGCAGCCGGCCTATGAGCACCATCCGCGCGGGCCACAGGGGCTGCCGGTGACCGAGGCCAAGAAGGATGTGGTCATCAGCCTGCCGATGCATTCCGATCTGGACGAGGCGACCCAGGACCGGATCGTCGCCGCCGTCGCCAGCTACAGGGCCTGACCATGATCCAGACCATCCCCCCGCTGAAGGTCGGTGTCGCCGGCGTCGGTGTCATGGGCCGCAACCATGCGCGCGTCCTGTCGGACATCCGCGAGTTCGACCTGACCACCATCTTCGACATGGACGCAGACACCGCCCGGGGGGTGGCCGAGGTCCATGGAGCCGAGGCGGTCACGACGGCCGAAGCCTTCGTCGAGGCGGGGCTGGACGCGGCGGTGGTCTCGACCCCCAACCGCACCCATGCGGACCTGTCGGTCGCCCTGCTGGAGCGGGGCGTGCATGTGCTGGTCGAAAAGCCGATCGCCGCGACCGTGGCCGATGCCCGGCGCATGATCGATGCGGCCAGGGCCAACAATCGCGTGCTGATGGTCGGCCAGGTCGAACGCTTCAACCCGGCGGTCGAGGCGGTCAAGCGGGCCATCGCCGACGAACAGGTGATCTCGATCCAGATCACCCGCGTCGGCCCCTTCCCGCCCCGCATGGGCGAGGTGGGTGTGGTGATCGATCTGGCGGTGCACGACATCGACATCATCCGCCACCTGACGGGCTCGGAGGTCGCCGAGGTCCAGCCGCAGCTGGCTCGCACCCGGGCCGAGCGCGAGGATACGGCGTTGCTCCAGTTCCGCATGGAGAACGGGGTGATCGCCCATATCACCACCAACTGGGTCACCCCCTACAAGGTCCGCACCCTGCAGGTCGCGACGCAAGGAAAGTTCGTCGTCGCCGACCTGATGACCCGTCAGGTGACCGAATATTTCGGCCAGCAGCCGGACGGCAGCTACCAGACCCGGGCGGTCAACAGCTGGCCCAATGAGCCGCTGAAGAAGGAGCTGGAAAGCTTCGCCCACGCCATCCGCACCGGCGAGGCCCCGGCGGTCACCGGCGAGGACGGCCTGCGCAATCTGGAAGTGGCGCTGAGGTGTCTGGGGGAATGAACCTCCGGTCGGAGGTGCTGGAGAACGACTTCGTGCGGCTGGAGCCGTTCGAGGCGCGTCACAAGGAGCCGCTGCGGCTGGCGTGCGACGCCGATCCGGACCTGTGGCCGGCGCTGTATTCGATCTCGTTCGGCGGCGATCAGTTCGACGCGAGCTGGGACCGGCTGCGGGGGTTCCAGGCGGCGGGGACCTGGCTACCCTTCGCGGTGATCCGGGACCGCGAGGTCGTGGGGGTGTCGGCCTTCATCGACATCAATCCGGGCTCCCGAACCGTCGAGATCGGCTGCACCTACTACCGGCCCGAGGCGCGGGGCGGAGCGGTGAACCCTGCGACCAAGCGGCTGATGCTTGAGCACGCCTTCGCCGCCGGGGCGAACCGGGTGGCGTTCCAGGTCGACCAGTTGAACCAGCGCAGTCAGGCGGCGGTGACGAAGCTCGGTGGGGTGCGCGAAGGCGTGATGCGGAACGACAAGATCACCTGGACAGGGCGGATCCGCAGCTCGGTGATCTTCTCGATCCTGGCCGGGGAATGGCCGGATGTCCGCAGCCGACTGGACGAACGGCTGGTGGCGTTCCTCTAGCCGCCCACCATCTGCATGCCCAGCCATTCGGCGATCAGGGCGGGCTTGTCGGCACCCTCGATCTCGACGGTCAGCTCGTGTTTCAGCAGCCAGCGGCCGCCGCCCTTGTCCTCGGCAGACAGGAGTTTGAAGCGGCCGCGGATGTTCGATCCGGCGCGGACGGGGGCGAGGAAGCGGAGTTTGTCGAAGCCGTAGTTGACGCCCATCACGACGCCGTCCAGCGGGGCGACGGCATCATAGCTCATGGCCGAGGCGAGGCTGAGGGTCAGAAAGCCGTGGGCGATGGTGCCGCCGAAGGGGGTGTGTTTCGCCGCCTCGGGGTCGATGTGGATGAACTGGCGGTCCTCGGTGATCTCGGCGAAGGCATCAATCCGGGCCTGATCGACGGTAATCCAGCGCGAGACGCCGACCTCCGTGCCGATGAGGGACTGCAGGTCACTGGTCTTGGTCATGCGGCGGCTCCCTTGAGGGCAGGTTGGAACCGCCCTTCGATGATTGTGGCGAACAGGGCGGGGTCGATGTTGCCGCCCGACAGGATGACGGCGGTGGTGCGGCCCTGTGTTTCAATCTTGCCGGCGAGGACGGCGGCGAGGGCGGCGGCCCCGCCCGGCTCGACCACCAGTTTCAGGGTGCGGAAGGCGTAGGCGACCGCATCCGCCGCCTCGCGGTCGCTGATCGTCAGGGCCCCGGACAGGACCCGGCGGTTGATGGGGAAGGTCAGGACGCCGGGCATGGGGGTCTGGAGCGCGTCACAGATGGAGGGCGGTCCGGACGGGTGGCCGGTGCGCTCGCCGGCGGCGAGAGAGCGGACGGTGTCGTCATAGTTTTCCGGCTCGACCGCCCAGCTCTGCGTTTGCGGACTCTGCGCCTCCAGCACCAGATTGATACCGGCCATCAGCCCGCCGCCGGAGCAGCAGCACAGCAGCTGGTCGATCGGGGTGCCGGCCTGGTCCAGCAGTTCCAGCGCGGTCGTGCCCTGGCCCTCGATCACATACGGATCGTCGAAGGGTGGGACCAGCACACTGCCGCGTTCGCGGGCCACGGCGGCCCCGATCTCCTCGCGGCTCTCGGTCCAGCGGTCGTACAGGCGGACCTCGCCGCCGAAGGCCCGGACGCCCTCGACCTTGATGGCGGGACTGTCGGCCGGCATGACGATGAGTGCCCGGGTGCCCATCATCTTTGCGGCCGCGGCGACGCCCTGGGCATGGTTGCCGGAGGAGAAGGCGACGACGCCGGAGGCCAGTTCGGCAGCGTTCAGCCGGCTGATACGGTTGTAGGCACCGCGGAACTTGAACGCCCCGGCGACCTGCAGGGTCTCGGCCTTGAGCAGGACCCGGCCGCCCATGCGCTCATTGAGGGCAGGGCTTTCGATCAGGGGGGTGCGGACCGCAGCCGGTGCGATCTGGCGGGCGGCGTCTAGGACGCCTTCATACGAAGCAATGCGGTCGGACATGGACCCACTTAACCCGATCGGCCCGGTCCGCGTAAGGTGGCGAAAACAGTGGAAACGCCATGACGACCTGTATCCTCGCCATCGACCAGGGCACGACCTCGACCCGGGCCATCGCCTTTGAACTGCGTGAGGATATGGGCCTTCATCCGGTGGCGGTCAGCCAGATCGCCCTGGCCCAGCATTTCCCGCATTCGGGCTGGGTCGAGCACGACGCGGCCGAGATCTGGGCGGCGACGCTGCAGACCTGTCGCGAGGTGATCGGCAAGGCGGGAGGCGTGGCGCGGTTCGCCGCCATCGGGATCACCAACCAGCGCGAGACAGCGGTGATCTGGGACGCCGCGACCGGCGAGCCCCTGCACCGGGCCATCGTCTGGCAGGACCGGCGCACGGCCGATGTGACCGCCGGACTGGTGGCCGGAGGGCATGAGGCCACGGTGCAGGCGGCGACCGGGCTGATTCTCGATCCCTATTTCTCGGCGACGAAATTCGCCTGGCTGCTGGACGCCGTGCCGGGCGCGCGGGACCGGGCAGGGCGGGGCGAGGTCCTGTTGGGGACGATCGACGCCTGGCTGGTGTGGAAACTGACCGGGGGGGCGCAGCATGTCACCGATGCGACCAATGCCAGCCGGACCTCCCTGATGGATCTGGAGACCCGGGTCTGGCGGGACGATCTGTGCGACCTGTTCCGGGTGCCCCGGGCCGCCCTGCCCCGGATCGTCGGCTGCGCGGAGGCGCGGGGCGAGACGGATCCGGCCCTGTTCGGACGGGCCCTGCCGATCACCGGCTCGGCGGGGGACCAGCAGGCGGCGCTGGTGGGGCACGGGGCGCTGAAGCCGGGCGACGCCAAGATCACCTATGGGACGGGGGCGTTTCTGGTCGCCAATGTGGGCGATGCGCCCGTCGCCTCGTCCAGCCGGCTGCTGGGCACCCTCGGCTATCAGGTGGGGGACACGGCGGCCTGGGCGCTGGAGGGGTCGATCTTCTCGGCGGGGTCGGCGATCCAGTGGCTGAGGGACGGGGTCGGGATGATCCGCGACAGCCGCGAGTCCGAGGCGATGGCCCAGACCCTGCCGGACAACGGCGGGGTCTATCTGGTGCCGGGCTTCACCGGGCTGGGGGCGCCATGGTGGGAGCCCGATGCGCGGGGGGCCGTGATCGGCCTGACCCGGGACACCGGGCCGGCGCATTTCGTGCGGGCGGCGCTGGAGGCCCTGGCCTATCAGACGCGCGACCTGCTGGACGCGCTGGGCCGGGACGGGGCCCCGCCGTTCAGCGTGCTGAAGGTCGACGGGGGGGTGACGGCCAATGCCTTTGCCATGCAGTTCGTGGCCGATATTTGCGAGATTCCGGTTGAGCGGCCGGCGTTTCAGGAGATGACGGCGCTGGGGGCGGCGCGACTGGCGGCCCTGGGGGCCGGGCTGATCGGTGATCTGGAACCCCGCAACAGCGAGGCCCCCGCCGTCTGGAACCCGCGCATGGACGCGGCGCAGCGGGATCGTCTGCTTCAGGGCTGGCGCCGGGCGGTCAAGGCCGCCATTCTGGTGGCCGCATGACCGATATCGCCAACGACCCCCAGAGCGCCTTTTCCGGAACCCGGGAGGTCGATCCCCGCCATCGCCACGACGAGGCGGCACTCGACCGCTGGATGGGTGACCATGTCGAGGGCTATGCCGGGCCGCTGACGATCCGGCAGTTCAAGGGCGGCCAGTCGAACCCGACCTATGAGCTGGCCACGCCGGGCGCGACCTATGTGCTGCGCAGGAAGCCGCCGGGCGTCCTGTTGCCCTCGGCCCATGCGGTGGATCGGGAGTTCACCGTGATCTCGGCCCTGTCCGCGCAAGGCTATCCGGTCGCCCGGCCCTTTGCCCTGTGCACGGACGACGGCGTGATCGGCTCGATGTTCTATGTGATGAGCAAGGTCGAGGGGCGGGTCCTGTGGGACCTGAAACTGCCAGGGATGGAGCCGGCCGAGCGCCGCTCCATCTACAATGCCCAGATCGACGCCCTGGCCGCCCTGCACCGGTTCGATCCGGCAGCCATCGGGCTGGGTGACTATGGCCGGCCGGGTAATTATTTCGGCCGTCAGCTCGGGCGCTGGACCAAACAGTACCGGGCCTCCGAGATCGATCCGATCCCGGAGATGGACCGGCTGATCGCCTTCCTGGCCGAAAGCCTGCCGGCGGACGGGCCGGTGACGATCGTGCACGGGGACTACCGCCTGGACAATCTGATCATGGCTCCGGACCGGGCCGAGGTCCGGGCCGTGCTGGATTGGGAACTGTCGACGCTGGGCGATCCGATGGCGGACTTTTCCTATCTGCTGATCGGCTGGGCCATGCCGGCCAGTCTGAGAAACGGACTGCTGGGGGCTGATCTGGAGGTGCTGGGCATTCCCACGATCGAGGAGACGGTCGAGCGTTACGCGGCGCAGACCGGGCGTCAGGCTCCGCAGAATCTGGACTGGCTTATGGCCTATAATCTGTTCCGGCTGGCGGCGATCTGTCAGGGAATTGCCGGCCGGGTACGCGACGGCACGGCCGCCTCGGCCCATGCCATCCAGACGGCGGCCCAGGTCACGCCGCTGGCACAGACGGCATGGAGCCATGCGGTCAGGGCCGGGGCCTGACAGCGCTCCCGTCCCGTCAGTTGGTCATGATCTGGACCCGGGACCAGACTTCACCGCGGTTTACCACCTCGATCCGCAGGGTACCGGACTGGGGCCGGGCGACCGTGCAGACCGGATAGTGGTCTCCGGCTCCGCCGGCGCAGACCACCGCACCGCTGCGGTCACGCAGGATCAGGTCGATACGGGTGTCGCCATCCCCGATGGCGGCCACGCGAAGCACTTCATTGCGGCGGGCCTCGATCGCAAAACCATAGGTCTCACGCGCCCGCAGTCGGCGAACCACGACGATAGGGCCCTGACCGAAGGGCGACGCCCGCACCCCCTTGTTGGGCGAGCGCAGACGTGAAATCCGGGCCTGCAACTCCGTGTCACCGCCCGCCAGCGCCTCGGCCTCGACCAGCAGGGCCTCGGACGTCAGAAAAGGCGCATCGCCGTTCGAGGGCCGCATGCGGACATCGGAAAGCATGCGGGCGGCGACCATCATGGCCTCGGCGTCGCGGTTCTCCCGGGCCCAGGCGGCGACTTCCGCAGCCGTCACCGTCCGTGCGATCGCACGGGCCTCGCCGTCCGGATCCGGGGCGGGTTCAGGACGGATCTGGGACGCGACCGGCGCGGCCAGAAGGCCGATGGCCAGAACCAGTCCTGGAAGGACAGACGCGCGCCGGATCCCGACGGTTCGGGACACTGCCTGCCTCATGATCGTGATCCCCCGCCGGTCGCCGTTCACGGTGCAAGGATGGACCCTTGCAACCCTCCCGGGCCGCGGACAGTGACCGAAACTGACAAGCCGGACAAGCGTTTGACGGGTCGTTGCCGGGACCTCAGCGCAGGGCGGCGGTCAGGATCCGGCGGTCGTCGCGGCCCTGCACGAGGACCGCCACCCGGGTCTCGGGGTCGGCGTCCCCGGGCAGGGCGAGCAGGATCGGCCGGCCGGTCCATTCGCCGAGCCGGGTCAGGCCCTCGACGACATTGACATGCCGGACCGAGCGGCCGCGATTGTCGCCCCCGGCCACGGCGACGGTCTGAAGTCCCGGGCGGTAGGTCACGGCCCAGACCTCTGCCCCGCCCGCAGGCGCGCGCCCCGAGCCGATGCCGACGGCATCGTCGCCGTCGCGGAACTGGATCTGGGGCGGGAAGACCCGGCGCGCGGCCTCTTCCTCGACCGCAGTCTGGATCGCCTCCCCTTCGGCACCGGAGACCTGGCGGCGGCCGTCGATGACGATCTGGGGCGTGTAGACACTGCGCAGCCGCATGGCGGCCTGGTAGTCGCGCTGTCGCCGGGCAAATTCGGGGCGGGCGAAGGTGTCGGGCCAGCCCAGATAGTCCCAGTAGTCCACCGCATAGGTCAGGGCGATGACGCCGGGGTCTTCGGACAAGGCCTCGACCACCTGGTTGGCGGCGGGGCAGCCGGCACAGCCTTGGGCCGTGAACAGCTCGACCACCACGGGCTCAGGCGGCGGGGCATCGCGGTGCACCACCGGGCGCGCGCCCGCCGGCTGGGCGGTGGATCCGACCGCCCCGACCAGACCCAGGGCGATGACGCCCGCGATGATGAAGCCCCTAGAATCCATAGGGTGAAGCTGTAGCCGGACCGACGTTTGCGCGCCCCTCATATTCGCGTGAAGCGCGGTGATCCTGCCTCTCCGGCCGGGATGCCTAGTCCATCAACTGCTGGGCCAGATAGACATAGTGGCGGGCCCAGCGGCGGGCGTTGGCCACCGGATCGGCGTCGTTGGAATGGCCGCCCGCAGTTTCTTCATAGTAGAGGGCATCGTGACCCTGATCGGCGAGACGGGCTGCGAATTTGCGGGCATGGCCGGGGTGGACGCGGTCATCGCGGGTGTTGGTGGTGATATAGACCCGGGGATACTCCGTCTCCGGACGAAGCTGCTGATAGGCCGAATAGCGCGCGATGAAGGCGGCGTCGCCGGGGATCCGGGGATCGCCATATTCGCCGATCCATGACGCGCCGGCCGGAAGGTCGGGGTAGCGGAGCATGTCGATCAGCGGGCTTTCGATCACCGCCGCATTGAACAGTTCGGGATGCTGGGTGATCGAGACACTGGTCAGGACGCCGCCGTTGGAGCGGCCATAGATGCCGAGGCGGCGGGGCGAGGTGATGCCGCGCGCCTGCAGGTCACGGGCCACGGCGGTGAAATCATCGAACGAGCGCTGGCGGTTCCCGCGCAGGGCGGCCTGGTGCCAGGCGGGACCAAACTCGCCGCCACCGCGGATATTGGCCTGGACGAAGACGCCGCCGTTCCCGAGCCAGAGCTTGCCCATCTCGGGCTTGTAGGCAGGCGGGAAGCTGATCTGGAAGCCGCCGTAGCCGAACAGAATGGTCGGGGCCGAGCCGTCCATCTCCAGATCGCGCGGCCGGGTGACGAAATAGGGGATCTTCGTCCCGTCGGTGGAGGTGGCCTCGAACTGTTCCACCACATGGGTGGAGGCGTCGAACAGGGCGGGACCGGCCTTGAGTGCGACGAGCTCCGCGGCATCGGCGTTCAGCAGGCTGAGGGTCGGGGGCGTCAGGAAACCCTGGGTCGAGACGAACATCCGGCCCGAACCGCGCGACACGTCACCGATGCCGACGGCGCTGTTGTCCGGAGCCGCGACGGGGGTCGAGCTCCAGACCGGACGACCGTCACGGCCGAAGGCAAAGCGGCGCAGGGTCCCCACGACATTGTCCGAGATCGCCAGAACCAGACCGTCATCCAGAACGGCGACATCGGCGACCGACTGGCGCGGGCCAGGGCGGAAGACCGCATCCGGGTCGGTGTCCGGCGAGGGCAGCATCCTGCCCGGCCGGGCGAGGGCCTCAAGGGGCAGGGCCAGAACGGTTCCGGCCGGATAGTCGGGCCCGGCGAAGGGGGTCCAGGACTGTTCGAGCGTGATGACCAGCCGGCCGTTGAGGACACCGTGCACCGCCACCCGTTCGGGCAGGGTCAGGCGGACAGACTGCCCGGCATCCACGCGCCAGACCTCGGACCGGAAGGTGTCGAGGGGACGGTTGATGAGGACGGCCTGAAGCGCACCCGCGCCGTCGCGATAGACGCCCGGGCTGACGCCGTAGCCGCCGTCGGCGATATCGCCGCGATAGATCTCGGTTGCCTGGGCGAGGGTCTGGCCGCGGGTCAGGCGTTTGACGATGAAGGGATAGCCGCTCTCGGTCAGGGTTCCGGACCCGAAGTCGGTGGCCACCAGCAGGGTGTCGCGGTCCAGCCATTCCAGCCGGTGCTTGCCCTCGGGCAGGACAAAACCACCCTCGACGAAGGCCTTGGTCGTGGTGTCGAACTCGCGCACCTCCACGGCGTCCTTGCCGCCGTCGGACAGGCTGATCAGACAGCGGGTCTCGTCGGGGGCGAGGCAGCGTGCGCCCTTCCAGACCCAGTCCCGGCCCTCGGTGCGCGCCAGGGCGTCGATATCGATCAGGGTTTCCCACACGGGTGCGTCGGTGCGGTAACTGTACAGGGTGGTGCGCCGCCAGACGCCCTTGGGCCGGGCCGCATCCTGCCAGAAATTGCCGATGCCTTCGCCGAGGAAGGACGGGGCCGGAATGCGGGCCGTCGAGGACAGGATGTCGAAGGCCTGCTGGCGGAAGGTCTCGTAGCGCGGATCACCGGTCAGGGCGGCGAGCGAGCGTTCATTCGCGGCGGCAACGAAGGCCATGGCCTCGGTGCCCTCGACCTGTTCCAGCGCCAGATGGTCGTCGGCGGCGCGCACGCCGGCGGGCGACAGGTCGGCGGGCAGATGCGGTGGGGGCGTCTGGGCCAAAGCGGGGGCGGCGAGGGCGAGGACCGCGACGGCGGTCAGGAGTTGGATACGCATTTGAATCTCCGCTCATCCCCGCGAAAGCGGGGACCCAGTTCCTTGGGCCGTTGCGACCCCCCCGTGAGGCAAGACGCTCATCCCCAGCCGCCGTGCCTCGCGAAAGCACTGGGTCCCCGCTTTCGCGGGGATGAGCGGAACCGCTGGGATCAGTCCATCAGCCGGCGGGTGAGATAGGTGTACTCCAGCGCGATGCGGCGGGCGGTCTCGCGCAGGTTAGCCCCGGCCGCGTGGCCGCCGTCTGTGTTCTCGTAGAACAGGACCGGATAGCCCAGCTCTTCCAGACGGGCCGCCGCCTTGCGGGCGTGGCCCGGATGGACGCGGTCGTCCTTGGTCGAGGTGTGGATGAAGACCTCGGGATAGGGCCGGCCGGCCCGCAGGTTCTGGTAGGGCGAGTATTGCGCGATCACGGCGCGCTGTTCGGGGATGCGGGGGTCGCCGTACTCGCCCATCCAGCTGGCCCCGGCCAGCAGGGTGTGGAAGCGCAGCATGTCGAACAGGGGCACGGCGATGACGGCCGCGTTGATCAGGTCCGGGCGCTGGGTCAGCATGGCCCCCATGAACAGCCCGCCCTGGGAGCCGCCCATGACCCCCAGACGCGGCTGGGAGGTGATGCCCCGGGCGATCAGATCGGCAGCAACGGCCTGGAAATCCTCATGGGCGCGCTGGCGGTTGGCCTGTTGCGCGGCCTGGTGCCAGCGGGGACCGAACTCGCCCCCGCCCCGGGTGTTGGCAACCACATAGACCCCGCCGCGCTCCAGCCACAGCTTGCCCATGGTGGGCGAATAGCCGGGCAGCATCGAGACCTGGAAGCCGCCGTAGCCATAGAGGAGCGTCGGATTGGACCCGTCCATCGCCATGGCGTCGCGGTGGACCACGAAATAGGGGATCATGGTGCCGTCGGCCGAGCGGGCCTCGAACTGGTCCACCCGCATGCCGGTCGCATCAAACTTGGCGGGCAGGGTCTTCAGGGTGTCGACCGAGCCGCTGGCGGCATCGGCCAGATAGAGGCTGGAGGGCGTCAGATAGCCGGCGGCGGTGACGAAGATCCGGTCGTCCGTGGCGCTGGCCGAGCCGACGCCGACGGTCACATTCTGCGGCAGGTCCAGCCGCTGGCGGGCCCAGTCGCCGGGACCCGGCGTATAGACATAGACGCTCCCGCGCACATTCTCGTAGCGGGCGACGACGAGGCGGTTGCGGGTGGCGCTGATGGCCTCGATCGAGTCGCGCTCGCCGGGGTGGATGATCAACTGCGCCGCGGTTGCCGGATCGGCGAACCAGGTGTCCAGATCCCAGGCGATCACGTCGCCGGCCGTAAAGGCCTGACCCGAAGGCGCGGTCCAGTCCTGATCGGTGGTCACGACCAGCTGGCCCTGGACCAGGGCATTGATATTGCCCCGGGCCGGCAGTTCCAGTTTGACGGCCTGACCGTCGACGACCCGCCAGGTCTCGGCGCGGTAGGTGTCGAGCGGCCGGTTGATCAGCAGGGCCTGAATGACCCCGTCAGCGTCGCGCAGGGTGTAGGGGCTGACGCCGTAACCTCCGTCCGAGGCCGTGCCGCGATAGACCTCGACCGCCTGATCCAGCGACTGACCGCGCTTGAGGATCTTGACGATATAGGGATAGCCGCTCTCGGTCAGGGTGCCGGGCCCGAAGTCGGTGGCCACCATCAGCGTGTCGGCGTCGACCCAGCTGATGCGGTGCTTGCCCTCGGGCAGGACGAAACCGCCGTCGACGAAGGTGCGGGTAGTGCTGTCGAACTCGCGCACGACCACCGCGTCC
Organism: Caulobacteraceae bacterium; assembly: GCA_019748095.1. Lineage (GTDB taxonomy): Bacteria > Pseudomonadota > Alphaproteobacteria > Caulobacterales > Caulobacteraceae > Brevundimonas. Next base: position 35,748 of record JAIEQA010000013.1, read on the forward strand.
TTGCCGCCGTCCGACAGGGAGATGAGGCACAGGCGCTCGTCAGGCTCGAGGCAGTTTGCGCCCTTGTAGACCCAGTTGGCCCCTTCCGAGGCGGCGAGAGCGTCGAAGTCGAGGATGGTCTGCCACGCCGGGGTCTCGGTGCGATAGCTGTCCAGGGTGGCGCGGCGCCAGATGCCGCGCACATGGGTGGCGTCCTGCCAGAAATTGTCGACGGTGCCGTCGCGGTTGAAGCCCGGCATGGCGATACGGTCGCGGGCCTGGACGATGGCGAGGGCCTGGTCATGCAGGCCCTGATAGCGGGGGTCGCCCTGGAGAATGCCGAGGGACCGCGTGTTCTGCGCCTCGACCCAGGCCATGGCGCGCTCGCCCTCGACCTCTTCCAGCCACAGGTAGGGGTCGGTGGCGTCGGTGGTGGCGAAGCCGCCCTCGACCAGGGCTGGATTGGGCGGCGTCTGGCCGGGGGCGGTCTGGGCGATGGCGGGGGCTCCGATCAGGGTGGAGGCCAGAAGGGCGGCAAGGCCGGTACGACGGATCATGGGCGGGTCCTCGAAAAGGTCGGGCCGCACCTTAGGGGTCGGGGACCGCCCGGCAAGGCGGTGGGCCCGGACCTTACGGATTTGTCATCTGCCCCCGGCTTCAACGACCCTCGTCGGGGATGCAGAGCAGGTTGCCACAGGCCTTGCAGTGGACGGCATCGGGATCGTGGATCTGCAGGCCGCACTGTTCGCAGGGAAACCGGACCTTGTTCGGCCTCAACAGGGTCTGACCCAGCCGCACAAACAGGGTCACTCCCACCAGCATGATGACGATGGAGACGATCCGCCCCCAGTTGCCGGGCAGGAGAATGTCGCCATAGCCGGTCGTGGTCAGGCTGGTGACGGTGAAATACAGGGCGTCGATATAGCCTGTGATCCCGTCATGGCGGCCCATGAAACTGGTGTAGACAAAGCCGGTGGCCACAAAGACGAAGGTGATCAGGGCCGTCACGGCCTTGGTCGTGTCCTCGACCCGGGTGTCGTCGTAGCGCCGGCCGATGGTGCGCCAGAAGAACTCGGAATTGACCAGGGTCCAGAGCCGGATCACGCGCAGGAAGCCGAGATTGAACAGCCAGGCGGGGAACAGCAGGGTCGCCAGGATGAACAGGTCGACCCAGACGATCGGCCGCTTCAGCCAGTCCTTGATGTCCGAGTAGGCGAGGGCCCGGGCCAGCAGATCGGCCCCCAGCAGGGCGGCGACCACATAATCCAGCACATAGAAGACGAGGCGATCTTCGCGCAGCAGGGGGGCCGCAATGAAGAAGGCGATGATGACCAGATCGACGGTCAGCACGCCCAGCCGGAACCGGACCGCTGTCCGCGACGTGCCGTGGTACAGGGCCCTTAGCCGGGCGCGAAGACGAAGCCCCCCGTTCGCGGGCCGATCGGAAGCGGTCATGGAGCGGATGTAGCCACTGCGTACCGGAAAGGCCAAGGGGGGCGAACGACGGCCCTGGACGGGGGCTCCTGAACCGTCGAGCCGTCCATCAGGCCTTGTGGATGGCGGCGGCGATCTGATCGGTCGAATGGCCGGTCAGATCCTTGGCGATCTCGCCGACCAGTTTCGACGACAGTTCCTTGTGCCAGTGCTTGCGCAACTCACCGAGGGTCTTCGGCGCGGCGATAACCACCAGATCGTCGAACTTGTTGCCCAGTGCCCATTTGTTCAGCACCTCGGCGACGCCCATGGCAAACCCGTCCTCGGCCTGGGTGTCGTTGTCGGGATTGGCCCCGCTGGAGTGGCGGCCCGGCGAGCCCGAGGCGCGGTCCTCGATCTCGGGACTGGACAGGGCGGTCAGGGCGATGTCGGTGTGGCCGGTGTTCTTGAACAGGGCCAGCTTTTCGCCGTCTACCACGGCCACCATAGCGCCATTGGGAAGAATCATGGGAGCACCTTATCACTCGTTTCGGGACAGGATAACGGATCGCAGCGCCGGACGTTGCGTCTCCCGGATTTGGGGAGAGAACGGCTCCGTGTCTATATAGGACCATGAGCGCCCCCACCCCCTTTGTGAAGATGAATGGTGCCGGCAACGACTTCGTCGTCGTCAATGCGCTGGACCGCATCTTCACGCCCGAGGCCGCGCAGGTGCGGGCGATGGCAGACCGCCAGACGGGGGAGGGGTTCGACCAGCTGATCGCCATCGAGCCCTCGGCCACCGCCGATGCCTTCATGCGGGTATGGAATGCGGACGGCGGGGCGGTTGAGACGTGCGGCAACGCCCTGCGTTGCGTCGGCTGGATGCTGCTGCAGGCCGGCGGGGCCGACAGCGTGGTGATCGACACCCTGGGTGGGCCGGCGACCGCGCGACAGGCGGGATCGGACCGGATCACGGTCGACATGGGGTCGCCCCGGCTGGACTGGCAGGACATCCCGCTGGCCGAAGAGATGGACACCCGGGGGATCGAACTTCAGGTCGGGCCGATCGACGCGCCGGTGATCCACACCCCCGGGGCCGTCTCCATGGGCAATCCGCATGTGGTGTTCTTCACCGACCGGCTGGATGACGCCTTCGTCACCGGTTCGGGCTCGCTGATCGAGCATCACCCGCTGTTCCCGGAGGGGGTCAATGTCGGGTTCGCGCACGTTCTGGCCCCCGACCGGATCCGGCTGAGGGTGTGGGAACGGGGCGCGGGTCTGACGAAGGCCTGTGGCACCGGGGCCTGTGCGGCTCTGGTGGCGGCCAGCCGGCGGGGACTGACCGGCCGGCGGGCGGTGATGGTCGTCGACGGCGGGGAGCTTGAGATCGACTGGGATGAGGCGTCCGGCCACGTCTTCATGACCGGTCCGGTCGAGGTCGAGCGCACGGGGACCCTGCGCCTGTGATCCTCGCCCGTCGGGCGTCGGCGGTTGTGGCGGGTCAAGGGCACCGCTAGACCGGACCGGTCCCGAAGCGTCCGAGATCCTTCATGCCCGACCAGACCGACAAACAGACCTTCTCCGATCAGGAAGCGCTGGATTTCCACCGCCTGCCCCTGCCCGGCAAGATCTCCATGGCCCCGATCAAGCCGATGGCGACCCAGAGGGACCTGTCGCTGGCCTATTCGCCCGGGGTGGCCGTGCCGGTCCGGGCCATCGCTGCCGATCCGGACAAGGCCTATGACTATACGTCCAAGGGCAATCTGGTCGCCGTGATCTCGAACGGCACGGCCATTCTCGGTCTCGGCAACCTCGGCCACATGGCCTCCAAGCCGGTGATGGAGGGCAAGGCCGTCCTGTTCAAACGGTTCGCCGACGTCGACAGCTTCGATGTCGAGGTCAAGACCACCGACCCGGACGAGTTCATCACCGTGGTCAAGAACATCGGCGACACCTGGGGCGGGATCAATCTGGAGGACATCAAGTCCCCGGAGTGTTTCGTGATCGAGAGCCAGCTGCAGGACCTGCTGGACATTCCGGTGTTCCACGACGACCAGCACGGCACGGCCATCATCTCGACCGCCGGCCTGATCAACGCCTGCCACATCACCGGACGCAAGTTCGAGGACGTGAAACTGGTGCTGGTCGGGGCCGGGGCCGCGGGCCTGTCGTCCATCAGCCTGATGAAGTCGCTGGGGGTCCGGCCCGAGAACACAACGGTCGTCGATCTGCACGGAGTCGTCTATCGCGGCCGCGAGATCGAGATGGACCAGTGGAAATCGGTCCATGCTACCGACACCGACAAACGCACCCTGGCCGAGGCCATGGAGGGGGCCGATGTGGTGCTGGGCCTGTCGGCCAAGGGTGCCATCACCCCGGCCATGGTCGCCTCCATGGCCCCGCGCCCGATCATCTTCGCCATGGCCAATCCGGATCCGGAGATCACCCCGGAAGAGGTTCTGGCGGTGCGGTCCGACGCCATCGTCGCCACCGGCCGATCGGATTACGTCAACCAGGTCAACAATGTTCTGGGCTTTCCCTACATCTTCCGCGGGGCCCTGGACGTGCGCGCGCGGCGCGTGAACCATGAGATGAAGATCGCCGCGGCCCATGCCCTGGCCCAGCTGGCGCGTGAGGATGTGCCGGACGAGGTGGCCGTGGCCTATCGCGGGCGCAAGCTGAAGTTCGGGCCCGACTATATCATCCCCACGCCGTTCGATCCGCGCCTGATCTGGTACATTCCGCCGTTCGTGGCCCAGGCGGCGATGGACACGGGCGTCGCCCGGGTGCGGATCGACGACATGGACGCCTATCGCGCGCGGCTGCGCGAGCGGGTCGACCCTTCCGCCGCCCTGATGCAGAAGATCAGCTCGGCCGTGCGCGCCGCGCCGAACCGGCGGGTGGTGTTCGCCGAGGGCGAGGAATCGACCGTTATCCGGGCCGCCTGGGCCTTCAAACAGGCCGAGCTCGGCACCCCGATCCTGCTGGGGCGCGAGGACCTGATCCGCACCAATGCGGCCGAGGCGGGCCTGAACTTCGACGACATGGGCATCGAGATCGTCAATGCCCGGGTGTCGGAGCACAACGTCGCCTACACCGACTTCCTGTACGGGAAGCTGCAGCGGCGGGGCTATCTGCGCCGTGATGTGCAGCGGATGATCAACCAGGACCGCAATTATTTCGCCGCCGCCATGGTGGCGCGGGGCCAGGCCGATGCGGTGGTGACGGGGGCGACCCGGAACTTCAACATGGTGCTGAAGGAAATCCGGCGCGTGCTGGATGTGAAGGAAAGCCTGATCGGCCTGTCGATCGTGCTGGCCAAGGGGCGGACCCTGTTCGTGGCCGACACCTCGGTGCATGAACTGCCGGATGCCAGCGAGCTGGCCGACATCGCCGTCCAGGCGGCGGCGGCGGTCCGCAAGCTGGGCCGCACGCCGCGCGTCGCCTTCCTGTCCTATTCCACCTTCGGCAATCCCCCCGGAGAGCGGGGCGACAAGGTCCGCGAGGCCATCCGCCTGCTGGACCAGCGCGGCGTCGATTTCGAGTATGAGGGCGAGATGCCGCCCGAGCTGGCGCTGGATCCGACCCTGCGGGCCAACTACCCGTTCATGCGGCTGAGCCGCGACGCCAATGTTCTGGTCATGCCGGCCCTGCATTCCGCCTCGATCTCGACCCAGCTGGTGCAGGCCCTGGGGGGGGCGACGGTGATAGGGCCGCTGCTGGTGGGCCTGGAGAAGTCGGTCCAGATCGTGTCGCTGGGGGCCTCGGTCTCCGAGATCATCACCGCCGCCACCTTCGCCGCCTATGATGAGGGGGCCAGCGTGGCCTTCGAACCCGAGGACGAGGGCGACACCCCGCCCCACCCCAGCCCGGCCGTCGAACGCTCCATGACGGCCACGGCGGTCCCGCCGACGGTGTGATCCGTCAGGCGGGTGTCCGGCCGGCCTTGAGACCTATGCGACTGAAGGCCCGGCCGACTCTCTGGTCTTCCGGTGATGCTTCAGCAGCATCCAGCAGAGCAGCACGGCGGGGATGCCGACCGCCGCCGTGCCGGCGAAGAAGAGGGCATAGGCCTCCATCAGAGGCCGCCCCTGCTGCAGGCTCTCGACCGCGACGCCGGAGAAGCCTTTCAGGAACTTGCCGAGCAAGGCGTAGAACGAGCTCAGCAGGGCGTACTGGGTGGCCGTATAGCCGATGCTGGTGAGGCTCGCCATGTAGGCCACAAGGGCCGCACCCGCGAAGCCTTCAGAGAAGTTCTCGACGAAGAGGACGCCGCCAAATACCGGCGTCGACAGGCCGACGACGGCCATGACCGTGTACCCAAGGTTGGACAGGGGGCCGATCAAGGCCCCGAGTAGCAGGGTCTTGCCGAAGCCGAACCGCACGGCAAACAGGCCACCTGCCGCAATGCCAAGGAAGGCCGCGACCAGTCCCACGCTTAGGCGCATCGCCCCGATGGTCGGCTTGTCGAGACCAAGATCGGTGTAGAAGGGCCCGACCATGGGTCCCATGACGAAGTCTGGCAGCCGGTAGAGGCTGATCGCTGCCAGCATCAGAAGCGCGACGGCCCCGTGCGTCTTGAGGAAGGTCAGGAACGGGCCGACGATCGCATCGAACAGACCACGCGGGCTCAAGATGGAGACCTGGCCGGTCACCTGTGCCAGCGTGCGGCGATCAAGAGGTTCCTTGGCGAACAGTGTGGCGATGATTGCCAGGCTCATGGCCGCGCCCCACAGGGCATAGGCACCGCTCCAGCCCAGCCAGGTCGCGAAGAACAGGATCAGAGCGTTGCCTGCGAGGATGGCGAAGCGATAGCCGAGCTGGAAGGCGGAGGTCAGAAGGGCCTGATCCTCATCGCCCTCGGCGCTCTCGATTCGCCACGCATCGACGACGATATCCTGGGTCGCGGACGCAAAGGCGGTGACGAGGGCGGCGATGCCGAGCGCGGTTAGCCCGCCACCGGGCCCGACCACGGCCATGGCGATGAGGGACAGGCCCACGACGGCCTGGGACAGAAGCATCCAGCCGCGCCGACGTCCGAACCGGCCGAGCAGGGGCACATCGAAGCGATCAACGACCGGAGCCCAGAGGAACTTCAGCGAATAGGCCAGGCCGACCCATGAGATGAAGCCGATTGCCGCCAGTTCGGTCCCGCCTTCGCGGAGCCACAGACTCAGTGTGGCACCCGTCAGCAGGAAAGGCAGACCCGAGCCGAAGCCGATCACCAAAGCGATCAAAACCCGCCCGCGACCGAGCGCCTTCAGAACATCGGTCGCACCCGCCGTCTTCTTCGTCTCGGGGGAGGCCGAGTCGGTCGGTGGCGGTGATTGGGTCATGCAGTGGCGTCTCGTCGTCGGTTAGACACCCCCCCGGTGTCCCTATGCGGCGTAGACCTTGGCGCGGATGTCGCCGCTCGTCCAGCGGCTGAGCGCGGCGCGCAGGGCCTCGGGCTCCAGCGGCTTGACCAGATGGTCGTCCATGCCTGCCTCGAGGCAGGCACGGCGGTCCTCGGGGAAGGCATTGGCGGTGAGGGCGACGATCGGGGTGCGGTCTCCGCCCGCCCGGATCAACCGCGTGGCGGCGGGACCATCCATGCCCGGCATGCGCATGTCCATGAAGACGAGGTCATAGCGGGCGCGCTTCATGGCGGCGATCGCCTCATCGCCCGTGGCGGCGGTCTCGACCACACAGCCTTCGCGGCGCAGCAGGGTCCGGGCCAGAAGGGCCCCGACCGGATTGTCCTCGGCCAGCAGGATGCGGGTGCCGGCGAAGCGGACGGGCAGGACGCGGTCGTCCTCGGGCGGCAGGCCCCGCGGTGCGCCGGCCGGGACCTCACCGGCGGTGGCAGCGGCCTTGACGCGTTCGACCAGGGAGGCGCGTCGCAGGGGCTTGATCAGATAGCCGTGGAAGCCGACGGCGCGGTAGCGGGCGATCAGTTCACGCTCGCAGGGTCTGAGCAGGACGATTCCGCGACCGGCCGGAGGCAGGTCGGCCATCGACAGGCCCGCCGCGACGGCTTCGCCGTGATCGACGAGCGTTACCGGAGGGGCCTTGGCCACCGTACGGACCGAGCCTCCCGAGGCCACAATCTGGGCCCGGGCAGCGGCGCGGACCATGGGGTCGGGCGAGCGGATCGCGACGGCAATGCCTTTCAGCGATCCGGCGCGGCGGGCGGTTCCGGGGGCGGCGTCAAAGGCGGCCTCGAACACAAACCGTGATCCGCCGCGTCCGGCGTCCTCCGGTCGGTCCTGGACCATCACCGATCCGCCCATGGCCGTGGCCAGGCGACGGACCACGGCGAGGCCCAGCCCGGCCCCGCCATGACGGGTGGCGTCGGAGGCGTCGACGTGGCCGAATTCCTCGAAGATGCGGGCGCGGGCCTCGACCGGGATACCCGGGCCGGTGTCGTCGATGATGAAGGCCAGGACCGGGCGGGCATCCGGACCACCGCGCCGCTCGACCGTGATCGAGACGCCGCCGGTTTCGGTGAACTTGACCGCATTGCCGGCGAGATTGAACAGGACCTGACGCAGCCGGCCATCGTCGGCGAGAACATCGGACGCATCGGGCGCGACGGACCAGACGATCTCGAGACCCTTTTCATGGGCGCGGGGGCTGAGCAGTTCGGCGACGCCGCGAACCAGGCTCTCCAGATCGACGGGGGCGGGGTCGAACTCCAGCTTGCCGGCCTCCAGCCGGGCGTAGTCCAGCAGGTCGTTGACGAGGCCGAGCAGATGTTCGGCGGAGTCGCGCGCGGCCTCGGCATAGGCCCGCTGGGCCCCGTCCAGCCGGGTGCGGGTCAGAAGGCCCAGCATGCCGATGACACCGTTCAGCGGGGTGCGCATCTCATGGCTCATCAGCCGCAGAAAGGGATCGGCACCGCCACCATGCGGGGCCCGGGGGGCGGTGTCGGGGGTGGACCTACGCGGGGACATGCGACTCTCCGATAAGCCGCCAGTCTAGCCACACACCGGTTAAGGACGTTTCAACCGCACGACGAACTGTCCTCAAGGCACCGGAGCGCCGCCTCAGAAGGTGGTCATCCCCACCGATCCGCCGCCCTGTCGTTCGAAATCGCCCTGGGCCCCGACGGTCGTGCGGCGATAGATCAGGGCCTCGGCGATGTGACGGCGCAGGACCCCGGTCGCCCCCTCCAGATCGGCGATGGTGCGGGCCAGCCGCAGGGTGCGGGTCCAGCCCCGGGCGGTCAGCCCCCCGGCCTCGCCGGCCCGCATCAGCAGGGCCCGGCCGGGTTCGTCGGGGGTGGCGAACCGCTCCAGCACCTCGCCCGAGGCCCGGGCGTTCAGCGCCTGGGCGGGATCCAGCCCCGCCGCGCTTACCCGTTCTTCCTGCATGGCGCGGGCGACGGCGACCCGGGCCGAGGCCTCGGCCGTGCCCTCGGCGGGGCTGGGCAGGGCCATGTCGGCGGCGGTGACCGGCGGCGTCTCCACCGTCAGGTCGATGCGGTCGAACATCGGGCCGGAGATGCGGTTCTGATAGTCGCGCTGGCAGCGCGGGGCCTTGCCGCAGGCCCCCTTGCCGGCCCCGCCAAGGCCGCAGCGACAGGGATTCATGGCCGCCACCAGCTGGAACCGGGCCGGATAGCGGACATGGGCATTGGCCCGGGCCACCACGATCTCGCCCGTCTCCAGCGGGGCGCGCAGGGAATCCAGGGCCTGGGCCGAGTATTCCGGCAGTTCATCGAGGAACAGGACTCCATTGTGCGCCAGCGACGCCTCGCCGGGTTTGGCCCGCAGGCCACCACCGGTGAGGGCCGCCATGGAGGCGGAATGGTGAGGGCTGCGGAACGGCCGCTCGCGCGTCAGGGCCCCGCGCTCGATGAGGCCGGCGACCGACCAGACCATGGAGGTCTCCAGCAACTCCTGCGGGGTCAGGGGCGGCAGCAGGCCCGGCAGGCGCTGGGCCATCATCGACTTGCCCGAGCCGGGCGGACCAACGAACAAAAGGTTGTGCCCTCCGGCGGCGGCGACCTCCAGCGCGCGTTTGGCGCTTTCCTGACCCTTGACCTCGCGCAGGTCCGGGACCGTCCCGCCTGTCCGGACGGGCCCCGGATCGGGCGGGCGCAGCACGGTCGTGCCCTTGAAATGATTGATCAACCCGATCAGCGACCGGGGGGCGAGGAGGCGGACGTCACCGGCCCATGCGGCCTCGGGCCCGTTGGCCTCGGGGCAGATCAGGCCCAGCCCCATGGCGGAGACGGCGACCGCTGCGGGCAGGGTTCCGCCCACCGGCTGGATCCGGCCGTCCAGACCCAGTTCGCCCAGCGCCGCCCAGCCCTCCAGCCCATCGGGCTGGACCACCCCCATCGAGGCCAGCAGGGCCAGAGCAATAGGCAGGTCGAAATGGCTGCCCTCCTTGGGCAGGTCGGCGGGAGCCAGGTTGGCGATGATCCGTCTGGCCGGCAGGGCCAGGCCGATGCCGGCAAAGGCCCCCCGCACCCGCTCACGACTCTCGGCCACGGCCTTGTCGGGCAGACCGACGATGGAAAAGATGGTCTCGCCGTCGCGGCCGACCAGCTGGACCTCAACCGTGACGCGCCGCGCCTCGACCCCCTCGAATGCCACCGTCGCGATATTGGCCAGCATGGGTTCGTTCCCCGCCCGAAACGGAACGAACCATGAACTTGACTGGGGCGAATTGCAAGACCGGCGTTATGCGGGCCGGGCCCGCTTGGCCTCGATCACGTCCCACAGCAGGGCGGCGGCGTCGACGCCGGTGAATTCCTTCAGCTGGACCGCCCCGGTCGGGGAGGTGACGTTGATCTCGGTCAGATAGTCGCCGATCACGTCGATGCCGACAAACAGGAGGCCCCGCGCCTTCAGCTCCGGGCCGATGATGGCGCAGATTTCCAGATCGCGGGCGGTCAGGCCGACCGGGGCAGCGGTGCCGCCGACCCGCAGGTTTGAGCGGACCTGACCCTCGGCCGGGACACGGTTGATGGCCCCGACGGGCTCGCCGTCGATCAGGATGATGCGCTTGTCGCCCTTCGACACGGCGGGGATGAATTTCTGGATCACCAGCGGGTCGCGCGAACCGCTCATATGGATCTCGATCAGGGCTTCCAGATTGGGATCGCCGGCCTTCAGCCGCACCACCCCCGAGCCGGCCGCCCCGTGCAGGGGCTTCAGCACGACATCGCCATGGCGGTCGTGGAAGTCGACGAGGGCGACCGGGTCCGAACTGATCAGGGTCGGGGGCTGGACGCCGTCGAACCGCGTGGCGAACAGTTTTTCCGGCGCCGAGCGGACCTCGGCCGGGTCATTGACCACCAGGGTGCGGGGATGGACCGTCTCCAGCAGATAGGTGGCGGTGACATAGGCCATGTCGAAGGGCGGGTCCTGGCGCATCAGGATGACGTCGACATCGCGCCCGAGGTCCAGCCGGACCTCCTCGCCAAAGCTCACATGGTCGCCGACCACGGGTCGCAGGGTGACGGGCCGGGCGCGGCAGGACAGGCTTCCGTCCTCCAGCGCCAGGGTGCGGAAATCATGAACCCACAGGGCGTGACCGCGCGCCTGGGCCTCCAGCGCCAGGAAGAAGGTGGTGTCGGAGGCGATGTTGACCCCTTCGAGGGGATCCATCTGGAGGGCGACCTTGAGCATGGAGGATGTCCGCGACCTGAAAGGGAGTGGGGTCGGTAATGGGCGGGCACCGACGGTGCCGCAAGGGCGGGCGGCACGCGGGGGGGCCTAATTGAGCTGCATCCGCAGCCGGTCGGTGGAGACATGGCTGCCCGGATCGTCCTGGCCGGCGACGGCGCGGGCCCGGGCCAGCGCCTCAAGGGCCCCGTTGAGGGCCCCCTGCTTCTCCCGCGCGGCGGCGACGTCCAGCCACGGGCGGTGATCCAGCGGATCGAGCAGGGCGCGGCGCAGGGCCGAACGCTCGGCACAGGGATAGTCCCCGCTCTTGATGGCGCGGCTGAACAGCACATTCTGCAGCCGGATCAGGGCGTGGCGGTCCGGGACCGGAGCCATGAGGACGTCCAGCCGATCCGCCACATGCGGCGTCAGGCCGGCCAACAGGGCCCGGCGGGTCAGTTCGGACGGCATGACGGGGCGGCCCTGACTGAAGGGGTCCAGCGCCACGGGCCCGACCGGGGTCTCGACCCGCAGGAGGAAATGATTGGGGAAGTCGACGCCGCGCGCCGAGATCCCGGCCCGCCGGGCGGCGTCCAGATAGAAGATCGCCAGCGCCGACGAGAGCCCGCGACGACGTTCCGCCACCGCGATCACATCCGTGTTGGCCGCAGCCCCATGGGTCAGGAGGTCGCCGTCCAGCCGGAGATCGGCCGCCATGGTCTCGGCCAGCGCATCATCGGGGCTTTCGGTCCGGATCCGCTCGGCCAGTCGCTCGGCAGCAGCAGCCGCGAACTGGCGCACCGGGGTGGTGTCGCGCAGCGGAATGTCGTGGATGGCGCAGGCGATGGCCGCCTCAAGCAGCGGAAAGTCGTCATCATCGGCCTGTCCAGCCTGTTCCAGGATGGCTTCTGCCTCCTCGCGCGTCACCGTGGCGTCCCCCGACGGGCGGTCCGCCACACCGGTGGGAACCTACAGGTCGCGACGATGGCGCGGAATTCGACCGGGTGCCAGCGCCACCATGTCCAGTCGCAGGCGAAGGCCCGCCAGACCGGGTCTTTGGCGCAACAGTGCGGCCCCCGCCGTGCGCAGACGCTCGCGCTGGACCGGATCGACCGCCATCAGGGCGGCGTCCATCGTCGCGCGTCGCTTGACCTCGACCACGACCAGGGCGGTGCCATGACGCGCGAGGATGTCGATCTCCACGCCCCGGGTCTTCAGCCGGAAAGCCAGCAGCTGGTAGCCCTTGAGCATCAGCCAGGCGGCGGCGAGCCATTCCGCTCCATGCCCCTCCCGAAAGGCGCGTCCACCCAGCGCCTGCCGCCACGGGGCCCGGGCCTTGGCCGGGCGCACCGGCGCGCGGACGCGGGGCGGTTTCATCCCCGGCCCTGAAGCTCCAGCGCGCGGCGGTAGAGGGCCTTGCGCGGCAGGTCCAGAGCGCCGGCCACCTCGGACGCCGCCTCGCCGGTCGGCAGGCGGGTGAGCGCCTCGGCCAGGGCCGCGTCGGCATCGGCGGCACTGGCGGTCTCGACCTCTCCGGGACCGATGACGATGACGATTTCGCCCTTCGGTCCGTCGCAGCGCGGGTCGACGGCGAGCTCGGCCAGGGTGCCGCGCACAGCCTCTTCGTACAGTTTGGTCAGTTCGCGGGTCACGGCGGCGGGCCGGGGGCCCAGCACCTCGGCCATGTCGGCGAGGCTGGCGGCCAGACGCGGGCCGCTTTCGAAGAAGACCAGGGTCTGGCGCGCCGTCTTCACCTCGGCCAGGGCCGTCTTTCGCGCGCCGGATTTGACCGGCAGGAAGCCGGCGAAAAGGAACCGGTCGGACGGCTGGCCGGCGATGCAGAGGGCCGCCAGCAGGCTGGAGGCCCCCGGGACCGGATGGACAGGCAGGCCGGCGGCGATGAAGGCGCGGGCCACGACGAAGCCGGGGTCCGAGATCACCGGCGTCCCGGCGTCGGACACCAGGGCCACGACCTGACCCTCCCGGACGCGGGCGATGGCCAGTTCGGCGGCGCGCGCCGAGGCATGGTCGTCGCAGCGCTCCAGCTTCGCCTTCAGACCATAGGCGGCCAGAAGCTTGGCGGTGACCCGGGTGTCCTCGGCCAGCACCAGATCGGCGGCCGCCAGCACATCCAGCGCCCGCAGGGTCATGTCCCGCAGGTTCCCGATCGGGGTCGCAACCAGATACAGGCCCGCCGAGACCGGCCGGGGGGGCGGGGCAGTGGGGGGAAAGGGGCCGGGCTCACTCATGACCCGACCGTGCCACAGTCGGCCGTCGGGGCGAAGGGCGGGCGGGAGGCGGTCATGTCAGCAGGGCCTTGAGGACGGCGTCGAGCACCGGCCGGCCGGTGCGGCTCGCCGCGATCCGGCCACCGGCGAGGTCAAGGAAGCCGTCGGCGATCAGGCCGGCCAAGGGTTCGGTGTCCGGCACAAGGCCGAGGGCACCGGCCACCGACAGGGGGATGCCTTCCACGGTGCGCAGGCCCAGCAGCAGCCGCTCCTCGGCCGCGCCGCGCGGGTCCAGTCGCTCCTGTTCAGCCCATGGCGTGCCCGCAGCGACGCCCGCGACATAGTCCCCGATCCGGCGGTGGGCGACGGTGGCGGTGCGGACGCTGTCCAGGGTCAGCCGTCCGTGCGCCCCGGGCCCGACCCCGACATAGTCGCCGCCGCGCCAGACGTGCAGATTGTGGGCCGAGCGGGCGGCGACGTTGCGCGCGTGATTGGAGACCTCATAGGCCTCGAAGCCCGCTGCCTCGAGCACGGCTTGCGTCGCCTCATAGAGGTCGGCGGCGGTGTCTTCATCCGGGGGCACCAGGCCACCCCGGGCGACGGCCCGTTCGAACGCCGTGCCGGGGGCGATGGTCAGCTGGTACGGCGAGATGTGTTCGAAACCGAGGCTGAGCGCCTCCTCGAGCGCCGCGCGCCATCCGGCCACGGTCTGGCCCGGAAGGGCGTGGATCAGGTCGATCGACAGCCGGTCGAACACCGAGGCGGCCACAGCGATGGCGCGCCGGGCCTCGGCGGCCGAATGGTTGCGGCCCAGCAGGGCCAGCTCGGCGTCATCCAGCGACTGGACCCCCAGTGACAGGCGGTTGACGCCCGCGTCGCGCAGGGCCGCGAAATGGGCCGCCTCGGCGTCGGTCGGATTGGCCTCCAGGGTGATCTCGACGGGTCCGGCGGCGGGGAAGAGGGCGCGGGCACGGGCAATGACGGTGGAGACGTCCTCGGCCTGCATCAGGGAGGGCGTACCCCCGCCGAGAAAGATGGAGGCCAGGGGGCGTGGGCCCAGAAGCGCGGCCTGGGCCTCGAGATCACACAGAATGGCGTCGACCAGGACCGCCTGCTCCTGACGCCAGCCCCGGTCGCGGACGACATTGAAGTCGCAATAGGGGCAGATCCGGGCGCAGTAGGGCCAGTGGACATAGACGGCGACCGCATCGGCCGGCTCCGTCGCCAGATCAGTCAATGAGCGCGGCCTTCAGCATCGCAAAGGCCCGGCTGCGGTGGCTGAGGCTGTCCTTCAGGACCGGATCCATCTCGCCAAAGGTCAGATCATGCCCGTCGGGGATGAAGATCGGGTCATAGCCGAACCCCCGATGGCCCCGGGCCGGGAAGGTGACCATGCCGTCGACCCGGCCCTCCACGACGACGCACGGGCCGTCGGGCCAGGCGACAGCGAGGGCGGAGGTGAACCAGGCCGAACGGTCACTGGCCCCCAGATCCTCCAGACGGGTCTCGATCTTGGCCATGGCGGCGTTGAAATCCCGCTCCGGGCCGCCCCAGCGGGCCGAAAAGATGCCCGGGGCCCCGTCCAGGGCGGTGACTGACAGGCCGGAGTCGTCCGCCAGCGAGACCTCGCCCGAAAACTGGGCGGCATGGCGCGCCTTCAGCATGGCGTTGCCGACAAATGTGGTCTCGGTTTCTGCGGGTTCGGGCAAATTCAGCTCCCCTGCGGTGACGACGGTGTAATGTCCGTCCAGCAGGGCGTGGATTTCGCGGGCCTTTCCGGCGTTGTGGGTCGCGGCCACCAGACGCATCCCCTTGATAAGTCTCAACTTCATCCGCGCTCACGCCCGTGAAACATTTCATTGCCTAAGTTTAATATCGTTAAACGATATGTAACGTGACGAACCCGCCTGCACGTCCTATCTATGATCTCAAGAACGGCAGCCACAACGTTCCCCGGATTGATCGAAAGCGAACAATCTGAACCCCGTGGAACATGAAGACGGGCACAAATGACCCGCCTCAGGATCGAAGGATAGAACGATGCACACGATGAACGTCTCGATGATGATGGACAAGGTCGGCACCGTGGTGATCAACGCCGCCCTGCTCGCCGCCCTGCCGACCGCCCTGGTCGCCATCCTGGTCCAGTCCTTCTAGGACGGGACGCACCGGCCTGCGAAGGCGCTCACCCCTCGGGGCGACGATTTCGACGGCCCCTTGTCAGACACCACCGTCGCTGACACAGCGAGGCCAGCGGGCCGAGCGGCAGCGACGGGCGAAAAAGAGGCTTTTGCCACTTGATGAAGTTCGCGATCTATAAGGCTGCGTCGGGGTTCGCCGGACCCCGCGCGGCCATCGCGGCCTGATCCCTCCCCGGCCGAGTCCGCCGATGCCCCTGAACCGGCCCGACCTGCGACTGCCCGGCCTGCCCAGCAGCATCCGCGCGCCGTTCCGCACCCTCGGGCCTGGATCGGTTTCCAGCCTGCTGAAGATCGCGCTGGACGTGGCCTATGTGCTGCTGATGATCATTACAGCGGTGCTGCTGCTGGCCTTCCTGGCCTCGATCTTCATTCCGCTGGCCAATCTGAACATTACCGTCTCGAACGACGAGGGAGGCCGCCAACAGGCCCTCACCCGCCCCCTCCTGCTGTTCGGCATCGGGGCCCTGACCGCCTATTTCGGTGGGTTTCTGCTCATCCTGCGAAATCTGCGAATGATCTTCCGAACCTTGACGATCGGCGATCCGTTCCGCCCGGAGAATGTGCGCCGCCTGCGCCAGATCGGGCTGATCCTGGCCATTGTGACCGGGGGCGTCTGGGTCGCCCAGGGTCTGGTCGCCGCCCGTCTGGCCCCCGGCGTGATGGATTCCCAGGGTACCGGCGAGCTTCTGACCCCGATCTTTTCCGTCCTCGTGGTTTTCGTCCTGGCCGAGGTGTTCCGGGAGGGTGCACGTCTGCGTCGGGAATCAGAGCTGACGATATGACAAACGCCCCCTCAATCTGCCATATCGGGGCCGCTGCGGCGAACGATCGCGCGATCCGGAAACCCTGATGGCCATTCGTGTGCAGCTGGACAGAATTCTGGTCGAACGGCGCATGTCGTTGACCGAACTGGCCGACCGGGTCGGGGTGACCCTGGCCAATCTGTCGATCCTCAAGACCGGCAAGGCCCGGGCCGTGCGATTTTCCACCCTGTATGCCCTGTGCCGGGAACTGAACTGTCAGCCGGGCGATCTGCTGGTGTTCGAGCCTGGCCCGCCGGAGCCGGACACCGACGGCGAAGACACCTGAGACTGTGGCACGCCGCCCGCCGCCCGATCTGACGACCGAGGACCGCCGCATCTGGGCCCGGGTGTCCGGCTCGGTCACCCCGCCGAAGATGCGCAAGGCCGCGCGCGTGACGCCCGGAGCCATCCTGCCGGACGAGCCCCTGAAACCCGAGACGATCAAGGCCGCACCGCGACTGCCGATCCCCGGCAAGCCGAAGATCTCGACGAAGATCCGGGCCGCTGCGCCGGCCGCGCCGAAGGCCGCGCACGCCCCGGCCCGATCCGCGCCCGAGGAACTGGAGCCCCGTCGCCAGCGCCGGCTGTCGCGGGAGCGCGATCCCATCGAGGCCTCGATCGACCTGCACGGCTTTGGCCGGTTCGAGGCCGAGGATCAGCTGCGCGCCTTCCTGACCCAGTCCCAGGCCCGGGGGCTGCGGGCGGTGCTGGTGGTCACGGGGCAGGGCAGGCGCGGCGGCGGCGTCATCCGCGCCTCGATTCACGAATGGCTGCAGGGCCATGCCCTGAGGGGCGTGGTCTCCGGCTTCGCCATGGCCCACCGCCGCCACGGTGGAGACGGGGCCATCTATGTCACCCTGAGGGCGCGCTAGGTCAGGGTGAGGCCGTGTTGGGCCGCAAGGTCGGCCAGCCGGACCATGGGGCGCGGGCCCCAGTGGGCGATGACTTCCGACGCGGCCAGCGAGCCCAGTTTCCCGGACTGTTCCAGCGTCAGACCGCGCGCAACCCCCAGCAGGAAGCCGGCGGCGTACTGATCGCCCGCACCGGTCGTGTCCACGACCTTGTCGACCGGGACGGCGGCGACGGTGACGCTCTGGTCGCCGGAGATGATCACCGAACCGTGCTCGCCCCGTGTGATGGCCGCGATCTCCACCATGGCGGCCAGCCGGGCGGCTGCGGCGTCGAAATCGTCGGTCTCGAACAGGGCAGCCAGCTCGCCCTCATTGGCCAGGACGATGTCGGCGGAGGCCTCGATGAAGGCCAGGAGTTCGGTGCGCCAGCGGGCGACGACGAAGGTGTCCGACAGGGTGATGGCGACCTTGCGACCGGCAGCATGGGCGGCCGCCGCAGCGGCCTCGAAGGCGGCGCGGGCCGGGGCCGGATCGAAAAGATAGCCTTCCAGATAGACGATAGCGCTATCACCGATCAGGGCGGCGTCGATATCGGCGGTCCCGAGCTGGTTGGCGGCCCCCAGAAAGGTGCACATGGTGCGCTGGCCGTCCGGGGTGACATTGATCAGGCAGCGGCCTGTGCCGGCCCCGCCCTGCAGTACCGGCGTGTCGAAATGCACGCCGGCGGCACGGATGTCGTGGCCGAAGACACCGCCAAGGGTGTCCGGCGCGACCTTGCCCACATAGGCCGCACGGCCACCGAAACTGCCGACGCCGGCGACCGTATTGCCGGCCGATCCGCCAGAAGCCTCCACGCCGGGGGCCATGGCGTCGTACAGATCCGCGCTCTGGGCCTCGTCGACCAGTTGCATCGAGCCGGGGGCGAGCGACCGGGCCGCCAGAAAGGCGTCGTCACAGGGGCTGAGGACATCGACAATGGCATTGCCGACAGCGCAGACATCATAGGTGGGGATGGATTGGGTCATGCCGCGCCCCTTAGCGGGCCGGACGGCCGGGCGCCAGTCGCGCATTACCGAAGGTTCACTTGCCGCCGGACCATTCCCTGGCAAGACCGCTCCGCTCGAGTGGAGCATTCTCATGGCGAGCCCGACCGGGGCCGTGATCATCCAGACCGCCGGTCCGCCGGGCCTGCCGCAGGGCGACCGTCCGGTCGAGGCGGACGCGGCTGGGAGATGGGTGCTGCCCGGTCTGATTTCGAAATCGCGTCCTCGCGAACCCGGCGATCGGGCGGCCCAAGGGTCTCCGCCTCCCGGAAGCGATGGATCCACTCTGGAGGCCACGCCATGACCGAGATCGCCATTCTGACACCCGCCATCGACGACCCGGCCTATAAAAGCCATTGGCCGACGGTCCTGCAGCGTCTGTCCGGGGCCCTCGCCATGGCGGATATACAGGCGGTTCCCACCGCCTGGACCGATCATGTCGAGGACGCTTCGGCCCTGAGCGGCTTTCCGCTGGTTCTGGGCGTGCTGACCTGGGGCTATTACGAACGCCATACCGACTGGTTGAACGCCACACGCCTGTGGGGCGAGGCCGGGGTCAGGATCGCCAACCCGGCCTCGGTGCTCGGCTGGAACTCGGACAAGGCCTATCTGCAACACCTGGAAGCGGCCGGGCTGGCGATTCCGCCGACGCTCTGGACCGACGCGGTCACGCAGGACCAGGTCGAGGCGGCCTATGACCGGTTCGAGACCGACACCGTGATCGTAAAACCGACGGTGTCGGGCGGGGCGTGGAAGACCAGCCGCCTGTCGCGCGGCGACACGCTGATCGACGCCCCCGACGGCCGCGCCATGATCCAGCCTTTCCTGCCGGAACTGGTGGCGAACGGCGAACTTTCGCTGCTGTTCTTCGGCGGCTGGTTCAGCCACGCGGTTCTGAAACGCGCGCGGGCCGGGGATTTCCGGATACAGGTGCAGTATGGCGGGCAGTACGAAACGGTGCTCAGCCCGCCGACGGAGGCGATCGTTCTGGCCGAGCAGGTGCTGGCAGCGATCGCGGAGCCCCTGCTGTATGCCCGGATCGATCTGGTCGAGACCCCGGGCGGTTGGGTGCTGATGGAGGCCGAACTGATCGAGCCGGACTTCTATCTGTCCGAGGCCCCGGACGGCGGCCGGCTTTTTGCCGAAGCTGTGCGGGCCCGGCTGGACACCTGAGCG
The DNA here is from genome assembly GCA_019748095.1 of Caulobacteraceae bacterium. Classification (GTDB taxonomy): domain Bacteria; phylum Pseudomonadota; class Alphaproteobacteria; order Caulobacterales; family Caulobacteraceae; genus Brevundimonas. The sequence continues at coordinate 55,044 of JAIEQA010000013.1, forward strand.
GCCCCCTCGCTGCTTGAAGCCAGACCCGCCCGTGATGGACACAGGTCGGAGATCAGGCACCCGGCGCAGTCGGGTTTGCGGGCCGTGCAGGTGTAGCGGCCGTGCAGGATCAGCCAGTGATGCGCCTTGGGCAGGAAGGCCTCGGGGACCACGGTATGCAGTTGATCCTCCACCTTGTCGGCAGTGGCGGCATTGGCGAGCCCCAGCCGGTGCGAGACACGAAAGACGTGGGTGTCCACGGCGATGGCGGGCTCGATGCCCAGTTCGTTCAGGACCACGCTGGCCGTCTTTCGCCCCACGCCCGGCAGGGCCTGCAGGTCGGTGCGGTTCAGGGGTGTGATCCCGCCATGCTGTTCGAGGATGATCCGGCTGAGGGCGATGACGTTCTTCGCCTTGTTCCGGTACAGGCCGATCGAGGCGATGTAGGGGATCAGCCCGGCCTCGCCGAGGGCCAGCATCCGTTCGGGCGTGTCGGCGACGGCGAACAGTTTTTCGGTCGCCTTGTTGACCGAGACATCGGTGGCCTGGGCCGACAGGGCGACGGCCACCACGAGGGTGTAGGCGTCGTGAAACCCCAGCTCCGTTCGCGGCTCCGGCATGACGGTCGACAGGCGGGTGAAGATGGCCTCGACCCGGTCCTCGTCCGGCGGCCAGCCGAGGGCGGGGATGGGCGCACCGGTCATGATACTCCCGGCCTTGCGTGCAGGGGCAACCGCCGGTGATGCCTTTCCGGGTCGAGTCATCGCGCCACCGTCATCTCGTCGGGTGAAGACAGACGCGGATCAACGCCCAGGGCGGCCAGGACCTCGATCGCAGCCCGCTCGCCCTCGGCCCAGGCCCCGTGCGCCGTGCCGAAGGCGGTCCGGGAGGTCGCCTCGCCGGCGATGAAGATCCGGTCCTCGATCGGCCGGGCCAGCCGCGCTCGCGCGCCGGTGTCCGGATCGCCCTGCCCCGGCAGGACATGGGAATAGGCCCCGAGCGAGAACGGATCGGCGCCCCACATCGAGGTGGCCAGCGGCTGGAGGCGACGCCGCATCCCCGAGCCGAGCAGGTCCGACAGTTCGGTCACGGCGAAATCGAGAATCGCGGACTCCCCCTCGTCTTCCAGTCCCCGGGCCAGATCGCCACCGAAATAGGCCTCGATCATCGGCCGGCCGAAGGGGCGCAGGTGATAGCCGCCGGTCTGGGCCGTGTCGGTCCGGCCCCAGAGCTGGCTGTCGGGCGGAAAGTCATCAGCCCCGTCCACGGCCATGAACAGCTTGGTCGCCAGCCCCAGAGGGGCCCCGGCCGCCGCCTCCACCAGATCGGGCAGGGGCGGATCGAAACGGACCGCTTCAGAGGCCAGTACCGAGGTGGGCAGGGTCAGGATCACAACCCTGGCCTCGATCCGGCCGCGCGCCGTGTCGATCCTGAGCACCGGTCCCGTCCGGTCGATCCGCTCCACCGGACAGTCCAGCGCCACCGGCACATCCTCGCCGAGGCTCGAGACCAGGGTCCCGTAGCCCTCGACCACCCGCCAGTTGACCCCGGTGTCGCGGTAGGCCGCCTGATCGAGGGTCGAGACCTGCGCGAAGCGGGTGCCGTTCAGGGCCCCGGAGATGGCGTCCATCCGCGCATTCCAGCGGTCGTCAGGCAGGAACAGGTCGCTGGCCGGCCGGTCCTGCCCGCCCTCGGCCGCCCGGGCCAACCGGTCCTCGAAATCGGACCAGGCCTCGCTGAACTGCGCCAGTTCTGCCGGGGTCAGGCCAAGGTTGAAGGCCTGTTGCCACCACGGCGGCGGGGTCTCGTCGATCGCGAACCCGGCAGCCCGTCCCAGAACCGCCAGGGGGTTCTCATCGGCCGAGTGGAGCCAGCCGCAGCCCAGATCCAGCCCGAAGCCCTCGCGTCCGACAGTCTGCGCCCGGCCGCCGATCCGGTCGCGGGCCTCCAGCACCACCACCGCCACCCCGGCCGCCGCCAGCCGTCGCGCAGCGGACAGACCGGCCGCGCCTGCACCGATGACGGCGACATCAATCGAGGAGGGCAGGCGCAACAGGCTCATGCGGGGGACAAGCCCCGGAACCGTGGCGGGATCAAGCCCGGTGACGTCGCAGCCGGATCGGCCTATTCACCGCGTGAGTACGAAGGAGTTCCCCATGCTGATCGCCTATTCCTCCTGGCCCGAGATCGATGCCCGGCTGAAAGCCACCCGCACCGTGGTCGTGCCGATCGGCTCCAACGAGCAGCACGGGCCGACCGGCCTGCTGGGTACGGACTGGATGTGCCCCGAGATCATCGCCCAGGCTGCTGAAAAGACGGACGACAGCCTGATCGTGGCCCCGACCTTCAACATCGGCATGGCCCAGCATCATCTGGCCTTCGCCGGCACAATCTCGCTGCGGCCCTCGACCTTCATGGCGGCCATCACCGACTGGGTCAGTTCGCTGAGCCGGCACGGGTTTGACCGGATCTATTTCCTGAACGGCCACGGCGGCAATGTCGCCACGATCGAGGCGACCTTTTCCGAGCTGTATGCCGAGTGGTCCTTCCTTGAGGAGCCCTGCCCCTATGTGCTGAAGCTGCGCAACTGGTGGGACCTTCCGGGGATCAACAGCCTGTGCACCTCGATCTTCCCGACCGGCCACGGCATGCATGCCACCCCGTCCGAGATCGCCGTGACCCAGGCCGCGTATCCGGACCGCATCAAGACGGCCGACTATTCGCCCCGGATCGCCCCGACCGGCCCGATCCGCGACGCCCTGGACTATCGCGCCCGCTTCCCCGACGGCCGAATCGGGTCCGACCCGGCCCAGGCCAGCCCCGAAAAGGGTCAGCGCATCATTGATGCGGCGGTCCCCGCCCTGCTGAAGGACGTTGCCGCCTTTACTGATGAAGCCTTGCCCGGCTGACGAAAGGGGCCCAAGCCACTGGCATGACCACGCTCGACAAGACGATCCGCGACGGCCGGCGGGCGGCCGCCAACGCCGGAACGGCCGCCACCAATGCCGCGAACAGCGGTGAGATGCTGCGCGCGGCCTCGGACGTGATTGCGGCACGGATGACCCTGATGGCCGAGGGGATGGCCAATCCGATGAAGGCCGACATGCGCGAGATGTCGCTGATGGGCACCGAAAAGATGGAGGCCATGAGCGCCTCGGCCACCGCCGTCGCGGCCAGTCTGGGCGACGTCGCCGCGCGGGTGTCGCAATCGGCTATGGACGAGGTCGGCCATGCGCAGAAGGCCGCCACGGCCATCGCCTCCGCCGGCACACCGCAGGCGGCTGCGGCGGCCCATTACAGCTATGCCGTGGCCTGGTGGGGCCGGGCGGCGGGCCAGATGCTGACCCTGAACACCGAGCTGATGAAGGCCCAGGCGGACGCCCTGAAGCCGATCCATTCGGTGGCTGTGGCCAACGCCAAACGGCTGAAAAAATAGGCTCAGGCGGTCCGGATCACGGACCCGTCGGTCACGACCGGCCAAGGGGTGAGCTTTCCTCCCGCGCAGGGACCGCCAACGCAGGTGCCCGACAGCGGCTCGAACACCGCACCGTGCCAGCTGCACAGGATCAGCGATCCATCCGGCGTCAGATAGCGGTCCAGCTCCACCGCGATCGGGAACCCGGCATGCGGACAGCGGTCGATCCAGCCGGCGATCTCGCCTGCCTTCCTGACCACAAAGCCATGGAAATACGCCTCTCCGATCTGCAGGACGAAGCCGCGCGAGCCCGGCTCGGCAATGTCCTCCAGGGCGCACAGGGCGACCCCGGGCGGGGTGGTCCAGACGCGCTTGCGATCTGACGGAACCGCGGCGGCCTCGGTCACGCGCGTTCGGCCTTGAGCGGGCGCGACAGCAGGGCCCCGATCATGGCGTCGACCGTGGTCTCGCCCGCCAGCAGGGCGGCGGTCGCCTCGCAGATCGGCATTTCGACGCCAATCCGGCGGGCCAGTTCGCGCACGGCCGGCGCACTCTCATAGCCTTCCGCCACCGACCGCTTGCCGGCCAGCGCCTGTTCAAGGGTCTGGCCCTCGCCCAGGGCCAGACCCAGGCTCATATTGCGCGACTGGGGGCTGGAGCAGGTCAGAACAAGGTCGCCGAGGCCGCAAAGCCCGGCCACCGTCTCCGGCTCACCGCCCAGCGCCACTCCGAGCCGTGTCATCTCGGCAAAGCCGCGGGTGATCAGGGCGGCATGGGCCGACCGACCCAGACGGCGGCCCTCGGAAATGCCGCAGGCGATGGCCAGCACATTCTTGATCGCCCCGCCGACCTCGGCCCCGATGAGGTCGGCGGCCAGATAGGGGCGGAAGGCCGGGCCGCACAGGGTCGCCATCAGGGCCTCGCCCAGGGCGGCATCGTTGCAGGCCAGGGTTACGGCGGTGGGCAGGCCTTTCGACACATCGGCGGCGAAGCTGGGCCCCGACAGGACGGCGGCGGGGGCGTCCGGGATCGTCTCGGCCAGCACCTCGGTCATCAGTTTCAGCGAGCCGCGCTCGATTCCCTTGGAGCACAGCACGATGGGGGCCCCCGGGCGATGATGGGGGGCATAGGCGGCCAGGGTCGAGCGCATGAACTGGGCCGGTGGCACCGCCAGCACCAGATCGCAGTCCGACAGGCCGGACAGGTCTGCCGTCACCGAGATCCGGTCGTCAAGCGTCACGCCGGGCAGGAAGGCCTCATTGATCCGCCGGGCTGTGATACTCTCGACCACCTCGGGCTCGCGCGCCTGCAAGATCACGTCCAGCCCGGCCCGGGCGCAGACCAGGGCCAGCGCCGTGCCCCAGGCCCCTGCGCCGATGACCCCTGCGGTGCGAAATTCCATGCGTTCTCCTCGGCCTGTCGCCTCGCTCGTGGAGCTCGGCTGCTTGAGGCCATAGTTGATCCTAAGCTTTCGCGCCCTTGCGGCCGGTCGGATGGACAGGATCGGCCAGGGCGCGCGCTTCGTCCAGCGGCCATCGCGGCCGGGCCGGGGCGTCGATGTCCGAAACCAGTCCCAGTTGAAGACGCTCCGCCCCGGCCAGGGCGATCATGGCGGCGTTGTCGGTGCAATAGGCCATGGGTGGGGCGAGAAAGCCGAAACCCCGTTTCGCGGCGGTCGCCTCCAGCACCCGTCGCACCGTCCGGTTGGCTGCCACGCCGCCCGCCACCACAAAGAGCCGGTGGTCGTGCTTTTCTGCATAGTCCAGCATGGCCCGGTCCGAACGCTCGGCCAGCTGCCGGGCGATGGCGCTCTGGACCGCATCGGCCAGATCGGAGCGGTCCTGATCCGTTTCGCAGGTCTGGGCCAGCCGCGACGCCGCCGTCTTGAGCCCCGAGAAGGAGAAGTCGCAGTCCTTGCGACCCAGCAGGGCGCGGGGCAGGTCGAAGCGCGATCCGTCGCCGCCTTCGGCTGCCCGTTCCAGCGCCGGCCCGCCCGGATAACCCAGCCCCATGGCCTTGGCGATCTTGTCGAAGGCCTCGCCGGCCGCATCGTCGATGGTGGTGCCCAGGCGGCTCATATTGCCGATGCCACGCACCTCCAGCAGCTGGCAGTGGCCGCCCGAGACCAGCAGCAGCAGGAAGGGATAGGCGACCCTGGCCCCCAGCCGGGCCGAGACGGCATGGCCCTCCAGATGGTTGACCGCCATCAGTGGCAGGCCGCGCGCCAGGGCCACCGCCTTGCCGAAGCCCAGACCCACCATGACCCCGCCGACCAGTCCCGGCCCCGCCGTCGCCGCGACCCCGTCCAGGTCCGCATAGCCCAGCCCGGCGTCCGCCATCGCCCGGCGCACGACACCGTCGATCATCTCCACATGGCTGCGGGCTGCGATCTCGGGGACCACGCCGCCGTAGGCCGCATGGTCCTCGATCTGGCTGTGCACGACCGAGGACAGGACCGTGGCCTCTCCGTCGGGCGTCAGGCGCACCACCGCGGCGGCGGTCTCGTCGCAGCTGGTCTCCAGTCCCAGAACCGTGAGGGAGGAAACCGGCTTTGCGGCGCGGTTTTCGCTGATAAGGTCGGCTTCGATTTCCACCGGGTTCAGGTAGAGGCCCGGTGCCCTCCACGCAACGGACCCGCATGGCCACGATAAGAATCGGTACCCGACGCAGCGCCCTGGCGCTGGCCCAATCCGGCATGATGCAGCGGGCGATCGCCGCCGCCATGGGCCTGCCAGTCGAGGAGGTCCCGCTGGTCGAGATCGTCACCACCGGCGACCGGATCCAGGACCGGCGGCTGATGGAGGTCGGCGGCAAGGCCCTGTTCACCAAGGAGATCGAGGAGGCCCTGCTGGACGGCCGGATCGACATCGCGGTCCACTCCATGAAGGATGTCCCGGCCGAACAGCCGCCGGGCCTGACGATTGCCGCCATCCCGGAACGGGAAGATGCGCGCGACGCCTTCATCAGCCGCGATTTCGACGATCTGGAGCATCTGCCGCACGGCGGTCGTCTCGGCACCGCCTCGCTGCGCCGTCAGGCCCAGGCGCTTGCCCTGCGCCCCGACCTGCAGATCGAGATGCTGCGCGGCAATATCGACACGCGGCTGCGGCGCGCCGCCGACGGCGAGTTCGATGCCATCCTGCTGGCCGCCTCGGGCCTGAACCGGCTGGGCCGGTCGGACGCCGTGCGTGGCTTCCTGTCGGTCGACACCTTCCTGCCGGCGCCCGGACAGGGGGCCCTGGCCCTGCAGACGCGCGAGGGCGACACCGACCACGCCTGGGTCAAGGCCATGAACCACATCCCCACCGCCCTGTGCGTGGCCGCCGAACGCGGGGCCATGGTGGCGCTGGAAGGCTCGTGCCGCACCGCCGTGGGGGCCCACGCCCATATCGACGGCGATCGCCTGACCCTGACCACCGAAATGCTGGCCCCCGACGGCACGGCCCGCTGGCGCCGGTCGGGCGAGATCACGGGCCTGTCGGCCCGCGACGCCATGGACCAGGCTCACGCCCTGGGCCTTCGTCTCGGCCATGAGGTGCACCAGAACGCCGGTGACCAGAGCGTGGCGGTCTGATGGTCATGCCCCTTCTCCCCTTGCGGGAGACGGTGGCCGAGCCCCCCGGTCCGATCTTCGATCGGCCGGAGGACAGGCTCCGCGCGGTCGGATGAGGGGTGACACTCGGTTGGGGAAGCGGGGGCTTTCGGATGCAGTCCGCCTGCGTCCTCGTGCCCCTCATCCGGCCCTGCGGGCCACCGTCTCCCGCAAGGGGAGAGGGACGTGAGGGTCTGGGTCACCCGAGCCCGGCCCGGCGCCGAACGGACCGCCGAGCGCCTCGCCGCGCTCGGTTTCACCCCGCTTGTGGTCCCCCTGCTGGAGATCCGGTCTCTTGATGTGCGGCTGGACCTGACCGGGGTCGAGGTCCTGGCCTTCACCAGCCTGAATGGCGTCGCCGCCTTCACCGCCCTGTCGGACGAACGATCCCTGCCCGTTCTGGCCGTAGGGGATGCGACCGCCGGGGCGGCACGGGACGCGGGGTTTGGCCAGGTCCGCTCGGCCGGGGGCGACCTCGGGGCCCTGGCCGCCCTGATCCGGCAGGAAGCCGCCGGCCTGTCGATCCTGCACCCCTGCGCGGCCGAGCCGGCCGGCGACCTGGCCGGGACCGTGGGGACCGGGGCGGATGTCCATGCTGCCCCTGTCTATGGGGCCCGGGAGACCGGAGCCGTGCCGCCTCGGGATTGGGACGCAGTCCTGTTCCATTCCCCGCGCGCCGCCCGCGCCCTGCCGGCGGGGATCGGGGGCGGGGTCGCGGTGGCCCTGTCCCCCGCCGTCGCCGCCTCCCTGTCAGACCGGGGCTTCGCTGCGGTCCATATCGCCGCTGCCCCCACCGAAACAGCGCTGCTGGAGGCCCTGGCCCGGGCGACCCCAACCGCCCTTGGCAATCCCGGGTCCGACGTATAAACAGCCGCATCCGTCGCCGGGGGCATCCGCCACCAGCCGACAGGCCGCTTTAGCTCAGCTGGTAGAGCACCGCATTCGTAATGCGGGGGTCAGGTGTTCGAGTCACCTAAGCGGCACCACCATCCTGAACGCCAATGTGCGCCGGTGGTTGAAAAAACCAATAAAATATAGCATATTAGGCCAAAGATTGGTCGCCGATGTTCGTCGGCGTTCGCCAATAGTCGGCCGAAACTGGGGGCTCTTGTGGGGGCCTTTGGGTAGGCCTTGAGAAAAGGCCCCCAAGTTGGCTCTGACGGACTCAACCATCCGCGCCCTTCGTCCCCGCGAGCGGCCTTATAAGATTTTCGACGAAAAGGGCCTCTATCTTCAGGTGACCCCGGCCGGGGGGCGGCTATGGCGATTGAAGTTTCGCGCTGCGGGCGGGCTGGAGAAGAAGCTCTCGTTCGGCGGCTATCCCGAAATCAGCCTCAAGGAAGCGCGCGAACTCAGGGATCGGGCGCGGTCTCTGGTCGCGAGCGGCGTTGATCCGGCCGACACTAAGCGTCGTGACAAGCGCGCGGCCAAGGTCAGCGCCGACAATACGTTCAGCGCCGTGGCTACGGACTACATCGCCAAGAACCGGCGCGATGGTCTGTCCGACGCAACCGTTGCCAAGCGCGAGTGGTTCGTCAGGCTTGTGGAGCGGAGCCTCGGCGGGCGGCCCGTGTCCGAAATTCAGCCCTTTGAAGTGCTAGACGCCGTCCGGCCTTTCGAGGCCGCGAAAAATGACGAGAAGGCCCATCGGACGCTCCAGTTCATTGGTCAGGTGTTCCGCTACGCTGTCGCCAACCAGATCGCGGCCAGCGATCCGACTCGCGATCTGCGCGGCGCTCTGTCGAAGCGCAGGCCCAGGAACCTCGCCGCCATTCTGGAGCCGAAGCGCGTCGGGGAGCTCCTGCGTAACATCGACGGCTATGAGGGACTGCCGCTGACGAAGCTGGCGCTCCAGCTTTCGCCGCTGGTGTTTGTCCGTCCCGGCGAACTGCGCCGCGCGGAATGGGCCGAGATAGACCTCGACGCGGCTGTCTGGCGCATCCCAGCCGAAAAGATGAAAGCCCGCATGGAGCACGCCGTTCCATTGTCTCGTCAGGCGGTCTCCGTCTTTCGCGAGGCTGTCGGCCTGACCGGTGATGGCCGCTATGTCTTCCCCTCGATTCGGTCGCGCTTCGATCCGATGTCAGAAAATACCGTCAACGCAGCCCTTCGCCGCCTTGGATACACGGGCGACGAGATGACGGCGCACGGCTTCCGTTCGACGGCGAGCACCCTCCTCAATGAATCCGGCAAATGGTCGCCAGATGCCATCGAGCGCGCTCTGGCGCACAAGGGCAAAGACCTTGTGCGGGCAGCCTACCACCGGGGAGCTCACTGGCAGGAGCGTGTGCTCATGGCGCAGTGGTGGAGCGACTATCTTGATCGTCTGCGCACGGGTGGAGACGTCGTCCCATTGGCGCGACACGGTTGAGTTCTTGAAAGCATCGGCTCGGCGTGGCTAGTTCGTCGAGTGACTGGTGATGCCGGCGAAGAGCCCCAACGATTCAGGGACGATGACTGGATCAGCGCAGCCGAGACCATCAAACGGGTCCGGGAGGCGACGCTTTCGCCTACGTCTCACATCGCCCTTGCGAAACGCGCTCATGCTGGATTGTTGAGAGCGCATGCCCAGTTGATGGTCATCGACAACGTTCAGCGGCACCCGGACTGCGACGTAGCCGCCGGTTTCTGGTGGGCCGAAGGTCACGAAGCCCTGACGCAGAACTGGCAACTCGGCGACTTCGAGACATGGCTCAAGAAAACCATTCGATACCAAGCGTTCGGAGTTCGCTTTCACCGGGACGACGTCGATCGGATGGTAGGGGCATCGCACGTCGAGCAGCGGCGTCCTGAACCCGACTTAGAGACGAGGGGTCGCCCCATGTCGGCGCTCTGGCCAGAATGGGTAGCTGAGCTGGTCAGCCTGGTTCACGAAGAGGGGATGCCGGAGGGATCGGGCACGAACGGGACTGAGGAGCTTATTTCCAGCGTCGCTAACCGACTAGCGGCACGGGGCTTGGAGGCTCCCGCACGAACCACCGTTCAAGAGACGGTAAAGACCGTCCTGCGTCGCCTGCGTAGCGCCGGAAAATAGATTCCGGCGGTTTCCGGCGCTTCCCGGCAGCTATCCGCGACCCGCCGACCGACAGTCGTTCCTGCATTCGCTGGCATCCGCCGGCGTCCGAGGAACCTGCACAATGGAAATTATCGCCGCTTCGATAAACGATACCGCCAAGGCCCTCAGCCTCGGCCGCACCTCGATCTATGCCCTGATCCGGGAAGGGCGGCTGGAGACGGTCAAGATGGGCCGACGGACGCTGATCAAGGTCGAATCGATCCGCCGCCTACTGGGAACTGAATGAGGGCAGCCCGGTGTCGCGTATCCGCCTCAATCCCTGCCTGTCCAAGATCCATCGCAGCTATTCAGTCGAAGAAGTCGCCCGCCTGTATGGCCTTCACCGCAACACCGTTCGATCCTGGCTGAACGAAGGAAGTTTGGCCGCCATCGACGGTGGTCGACCCGTTCTAGTCCAAGGGAAGGTGCTGAGGACCTTTCTGGAGGCTCGCAGGACGGCTGCCAAACGCCCCTGCCCCACGGGCACGCTCTACTGCTTTAAGTGCCGCGAACCCCGCGCTCCCGCGCTCGGCATGGCCGACTTCATGGCAAGCAACACGGGCTCCGGCAACATTCGTGCGCTGTGCGATGTCTGCGGATCAACCATGCACCGACGCACGCGGTTTGAGGCGGTCGCGGCGGTCCTGCCTGGAATCGAGGTCCGCTTCGTGGAGGCAGCGCCGCGCATAGCAGAGGGGACGGCCCCCTCCCTGAAATGTGCCTAGGACAAGGACAGACGAACATGGCCAAGAACAACCCGGCGAACGAACGGATCAAGCGGTCCTATTTCATCTATCTGCGTGAAGCGCGCCGGCGGAACGACAAGTCTGTCGACGAGGTCGCCAAGGCGCTGAGCCGCTTCGAAGAGGCGACGGCGCGCAAGGACTTCGGCCGGTTCCATCGCGAACAAGCGGTGGCGTTCAAGCGCAAGCTGGACGACCAGATCAGCGCGCGCACCGGCGAACGTTTGAGCCGCGCCACGGTCCACTCCACCCTGTCCGCGCTCCGCAGCTTTTTCATCTGGCTGGCCGATCAGCCCGGTTTCAAACGCCGGATCAGTTATTCGGACGCGGACTATTTCAACCTGGCGGAAAAGGACGTTCGCATCGCCAAGGCGGTCAGGGAGAAGTCATTCCCGACTCTGGAACAGGTCCACCATGTCCTGGCCACCATTCCGGCCGATACGGATGTCCAGCGCCGCGACCGGGCCTTGATTGCCTTTAGTCTCCTGACCGGGGCCCGCGACGGCGCGCTCGCATCCTTCAAGCTCAAACACGTCGACCTTGCCCAAGGGCGGCTGGATCAGGACGCCCGCGAGGTAAACACGAAATTCTCCAAGACCTTTTCGACCTGGTTTTTTCCAGTCGGTGGTCCGGCGCTGGAGATCGTCACCGACTGGATCAACCACCTGCGGGGCTCCCTGCTGTGGAGCGAGGCGGACCCGCTGTTCCCGGCGACACGGATGGCGATCGGACCCGAGGGCGGGTTCATCGTGGTTGGACTGGAACGCCAACACTGGAGCACGGCCGAGCCGATCCGGCGGATTTTCCGCGAGGGGTTTACATTGTCGGGCCTGCCCTATTTCAAACCCCATTCCATCCGGGACACCTTGGTCCAGCTGGGCGAGCGCGCCTGCACCACACCTGAAGAGTTCAAGGCCTGGTCGCAGAACCTTGGCCATGAAAACGTGCTGACGACCTTCACGAGCTATGGTGCCGTGGCCTCGCACCGGCAGGCGACGCTGATCCGGGGCCTGGACGCGGCCCGTGCGCCGGAAACCATAGAGACGCGGCTTGCGCGGCTGGAATCCACTCTGACGGGTTCGGTGGTTGGCGCGGCTCGATAGGGGCTGCTAATCCGGATCACGATCGGATCGCGCTTCAGGTGAATCGTCTAGAGACGACCACCGGCACCGCCGTCGCGGAATCGATAACAGTCAGGTGAGTGCGTGAACGCGGTCGAGATCGAGGAAGCTGTTTCCGAGCTGGCCGCCGCCTCCTTCGACGCGGCTGAGTTTCCGTTCGCCTTCCTGACCGCGTTTGGAAACAAGGCCGTCACCGTGCAGCGGTTGCGGGCCGGATCGGGCAACGCATCGGACGTCGCCGGCGGGGTGCTTCAGCGCAACAACATCCATATGGCCGTCTGCGCCGAGGGTCGGGTCGCCGAGACGCTGAACGCCCTGCGCGCCAGTCCCAAGACTGGAGCTAACAAGGTCAAGTTTATCCTGGCGACGGACGGGCTGTTGCTGGAGGCCGAGGAACTGGTTACCGCGGAGACGCTGGCCTGCGGCTACGCGGACTTGGGAAACAAGTTCGGCTTCTTCCTGCCGCTGGCGGGCATCTCGACCGTCCGGCAGATCAAGGACAACCCGGTCGACATCAAGGCCACGAGCCGGCTGAACAAGCTCTATGTCGAGCTGCTGAAGGACAACCCGGATTGGGCAGGCGCGGCGCGGCGCCCGGAGCTCAACCACCTGATGGCCCGGCTGATCTTCTGCATGTTCGCCGAGGACACCGGGATTTTCCCAAACGGCCTGTTCTCCAGGACCGTCGAGCAGATGAGCGACGGGGAGAACACCCACGAGATCCTGACCGAGCTGTTTCGCGCCATGGCCACCCACGGCGACCACCGCGTCGCCGCCGGCATCAAGTCTTGGGCGGACCGGTTTCCCTACGTGAACGGCGGTCTGTTCGCCGACGCCGGCGAATGCCCCCGGTTCAGCAAGATCGCCCGCACCTATCTGCTTCGGGCTGCCGGCCTGAACTGGCAGCAAATCAATCCGGACATCTTCGGGTCGATGATCCAGGCGGTCGCTGACGACGAAGAGCGCGGCGCGCTGGGCATGCACTACACCAGCGTGCCCAACATCCTGAAGGTGCTGAACCCGCTGTTCCTCGACGACCTGCAAGCCCAGCTGGAAGAGGCCGGCGACAACGCCCGCGCCCTGCTAAATCTGCGTAAGCGAATGGCGAAAATCCGGGTGTTCGACCCGGCCTGCGGGTCCGGCAACTTCCTGGTTATCGCCTACAAGGAAATGCGTAGGATCGAGGCCGAGATCAATCGCCGGCGGGGTGAACGCGACCGGCGTAGCGAGATCCCGCTAACCAACTACCGGGGCATCGAGCTACGCGACTTCCCGGCCGAGATCGCCCGCCTGGCCCTGATCATTGCTGAGTATCAGAGCGACGTGATCTATCGGGGGCAAAAGGATGCGTTGGCGGATTTCCTTCCGCTGGACGCTCAAAACTGGATCACTTGCGGCAATGCTCTACGGCTGGACTGGTTAAATCTGTGGGGGGCTACCGGCAGAGCGGTGAAGCTGCGAGGCGACGACCTGTTCAACACGCCTCAGGATCAAGCAGAAGTCGACTTCGAGAACGTAGGTGGCGAGACTTACCTCTGCGGAAACCCCCCTTATAAAGGTCGTAATAAGAAAGGGGAATCAGAGAGAGAGGAGACAGAGGCAACGTTTTCCAAATACCGAGGTTCATTTGCATCACTCGATTATGTCGCGAACTGGTTCATTAAGGCGACGGAGTTCTGCACTAAAACTGATGCATCCGCTGCATTTGTGGCAACAAATTCAGTTTGCCAAGGTGAGCAAGTCGCTCTGCTGTGGCCCTTAGTCTACGCCTCAGGATTGGAAATATTTTTTGCACATTCGTCTTTCCGATGGTCAAACCTCGCGGCGGACGAGGCAGGCGTAACGGTTGTTATCGTCGGCATTGCGCAGACCTCGCGCCGATTAAAGCGCTTATTTGTTGGTTCCGAGGTGCGGGAAGTAGAGGGAATAACCCCCTATCTCACCCCGGGGGACCCGGTTATTGTAAGGAAGACGGAACAACCCATTTCGGCTGTGGCTCGAATGTATTTGGGCAACATGGCTAAAGATGGTGGAAATCTTATCTTCACCTTAGATGAGGGCCGTGCCCTGGTGGAGGAGGGGGGTGTGCGCCGCTCATTCATCAGAAAATTCTATGGCTCAGAGGAGGTTATCAACTGTAAGCCAAGGGCATGCCTCTGGCTGACCGATGAGGAATTGCCTGAAGCAGTAGCGTCAAAGCCGGTGGCAGAAATTCTCGAGAGGGTTCGGAGATTCAGAAGTGCGAGCGCCGCATCGTCAACTCGTGTTCATGCTCGAACGCCGCATCGCTTTGTACAGCTTTCAGCATCGGTTGGTGAAACGGCCATTGTTGTTCCTCGAGTATCATCAGAACGTCGAGAATACTTGCCCGTCGACTTGATGGCGGATGGTCCTGTAATCGGCGACAAGTGCTATTCGCTTTATGACGCGCCGATTTGGCATCTTTCTCTAGTCGCATCGCGACTTCACCGCGCATGGATTGGAACGGTGTGTTCGCGCCTTGAGTTGCGGTTCTCATATGGAAATACCCTCGGCTGGAACACCTTCCCGATTCCGACACTGACGGAAAAGAACAAGGCCGACCTGACCCGCTGCGCCGAGGACATCCTGCTGGCTCGGGAGGCGCACTACCCGGCCACAATCGCCGACCTCTACGATCCCGGCGCCATGCCCGACGACCTGCGCCGCGCACATGAGCGCAACGACGAGACGCTGGAGCGCATCTATATCGGTCGCACCTTCCGCAATGATACCGAACGCCTTGAGAAACTGTTCGAGCTCTACACAAAGATGACGACTGCCAGCGGCGCAAAGTCCAAGACGAACTGAGGTGGCAAACACTCAAAAGCCAGCGCAAGGTTGGGACGCCCAAGCCATCCAGAAAATCGCCAACGCCTACTACGGCGGATATGGCAACATGTTCGAGGCCCATGACTGGCCGGAGCGCAGCACCAAGATCATGCCGGCTGTCCAATCAAGGGTCGTCGAGGCCTATGGTAGCATCCGAGATTTTGAGGAAGCGCACCCGCCTGGCGATGGCATGTTTCCGATGGAGGCCATCAAAGCTGATCCGCCCAATGTCTGGCTGACCAGCTTTTACGGTTTCCGGCCGGAGGAGTGGGGGTTTCTCGGGTTTTCAGACCCGAAGATGCACGCGAGCTTTATCAACCGCAGCAAGCCAGGTGTGTTGGTCGTTGTGTACGGCGGGCCGAAGGCCAAACCGGAAGAACGCGGCCGGGTAATCGGCATTCAACAGTGTTCCCATCAGTCAGGAACGGCGCGGCAATTTATGGCTCCGGCGGCTTGGGCGCAGAAAGAACAGGATCCCGAAAGAGACCGAAGGTGGGATCACGCGGTGAAGGCGACGCGGGCTTGGCGCGTTACCCCCGAAACGCAGGTCGCCGTCGCGACCTTCGCCCCAGACACCTACACCCCTGGGCGAGGCCAGGCGATTGGCTCTTGGGGCATGCCGCTCTCACGCGCGGAAGCGTTGAATATCCTAAAGTTCGATTTGCAGGAATGCAGCGTCTATGGGGAGAACTCTATCATTGGGTCCTTCCCAGGCACCGCGAAACAGGTCTTCGCCCCGAGCAAGGCTGGACCTGTCTCACAGACGCCATTTCTCACGCAGGAATCGGAAGGCCCCAAGCACCTCTACATACTCGCCCTGAAGGGCGACACCGACGCGTTCCTAGGCGATGCGGCCGATGGAAAGTTGATTGTAAAGGCCGGCTTCTCAAAAAGCCCGAAAACCCGGTGCGACGACCACAATCGCGCCTTGCCCAAAGAATGCGCGTTCGGCTGGGAAATTCTGCACTGCGGGGTCTCTGCCGGCCATCTGCCTTACCCTTCGTCGGGCCATGCGAAAGCTGGCGAACGAACGATGCAAGAAGTGCTGTGCACGCTCGGCGGTCGTTCACTGGGGGGAGAGTTCTTTCTGGCCGAGCGTGAACTTATCGCGGCGGCGTGGGAGAAGGGCAATCAGGCGGCGAGAGATCACAAGACATGACAAACCCCACGCTCTCGACCGTTCCCTCCGTTTCGCTACGCACCGGTCAGACCGGCGCCTCAACCAGGCCCAACGAGATGGGCATGCGTGCCATGCAGGAACTGGCCTTTGATCGTCGGGGCGAGCAGTACCTGCTGATCAAGTCGCCGCCGGCGTCAGGCAAGTCGCGCGCGCTGATGTTCATCGCCTTGGACAAGCTGCACAACCAGGGGCGCGCCAAAGCGGTCATCGTCGTGCCGGAGCGGTCGATCGGCGGCAGTTTCGCCAATGAGGCCCTTTCGGAATTCGGTTTCTGGGCTGACTGGACGGTCAAGCCGCAATGGAACCTGTGCAACGCGCCGGGCATCGATGAGCCGCGCGTGGCCAAGTCCAAGGTCAAGGCAGTAGGTGAGTTCCTGGCCAGCGATGATCAGGTGCTGGTGTGCACCCATGCCACATTCCGTTTCGCGGTCGACGAGCTGGGCGTGGAGGCCTTCGATAGCTGCCTGATCGCCGTCGACGAGTTCCATCACGTCAGCAGCAACCCGGACAATCGGCTGGGTGCGCAGATCGCCCAATTCATCGCGCGCGACAAGGCGCATATCGTGGCCATGACGGGCTCCTATT
Organism: Caulobacteraceae bacterium; assembly: GCA_019748095.1. Classification (GTDB taxonomy): domain Bacteria; phylum Pseudomonadota; class Alphaproteobacteria; order Caulobacterales; family Caulobacteraceae; genus Brevundimonas. The sequence continues at coordinate 71,564 of JAIEQA010000013.1, forward strand.
TCCGGGGAGACGCCGAGGCCGTGCTTAGCCCTGGCGACGAGGCGCGGTTCGTGACCGTGACCTATACCTACCACCAGCAGCTGAACGGGTATGAGCATCTGAAGACGCTCGACATCGGCTATTTCTTCTACGCCGGGAGCTATCTGGACAGCATCATGAAGGTGCTCGATCCGGACCTGAAGACCATCGTCCACATACCCAACGTCAACGCTCGCGAAAGCACCTCCGACAAGATCAAGGAGGCCAACGAGATCATGAGCGCCTTGGGCGACTGGCAGGGCGAGGACCCGGCGACGGGCTTTCACCTGATCCGCCGGCCGGACGGGCGGGTGCTCAAGGTGGCGGACCTGGTCGACGACGACGGTCCCCGCCGCGACAAGGTGATCGGCGCGCTGAAGAACCCGGCCCATCGTAACGACCGGGACCATGTCGATATCATCATCGCCTTGGGCATGGCCAAGGAGGGCTTTGACTGGATCTGGTGCGAGCATGCTCTGACGGTCGGCTATCGCTCCAGCCTGACCGAGATCATCCAGATCATCGGCCGCGCCACCCGTGACGCGCCAGGCAAGGCCTCGGCCCGGTTTACCAACCTGATCGCCGAGCCGGACGCCAGCCAGGAGCTGGTCGTCGACGCCCTGAACGACACCCTGAAGGCCATCGCCGCCAGCCTCCTGATGGAACAGGTATTGGCCCCGCGCTTCGACTTCACGCCTAAGGACCTCGGCCCCAAGCCGGGATTTGACTACGGCCCGGCCGGCTATCAGGAGGACGGGAAGCACGCCAACGTTGGCTTCAATGAGAAGACTGGCCAGTTCCACATGGAGATCAAGGGGCTGGTCACGCCGTCCAGCCCCGAGGCGAAGCGCATCTGTCAGGAAGACCTGAACGAGATCATTACCGCCTTTGTGCAGGACAAGACGGTGGTTGAGCGCGGCATCTTCGACGACGAAACCGCCCCGCAGGAGCTGACCCAGTTGCGAATGGGCAAGATCGTGCGCGACCGCTTCCCCGAACTGACCGACGAAGATCAGGAGGCCGTCCGCCAGCATGCCGTCGCGGCGCTGAACATGACGCAGAAAGCCAAGGTCATGGTGGTCGGAGGCGACGACCCGGAGCTTAAGGGCAGCACGGCCTTTGTCGACGGAGTGCGCAAGTTTGCCCTGAGCGTCCGCGAACTGGACATCGACCTGATCGACGGCATCAACCCCTTCGAAGCGGCCTATTCGGTGCTGGCCAAGTCGATGAACGAGCAGATGCTGAAACAGGTCGAGGCGGCCATCGCCGGCAAGCGGGCGGGAATTCCGATCGAGGAGGCCCGCGACCTAGCCAAGCGCGCCCGCAAGTTCAGGGACGAGCGCGGCCGGCTGCCCGACATCAAGTCGCAGGATGCCTGGGAACGGCGCATGGCCGAGGGCGTGGAAGTGCTCCGTCGGCATGTGGCGTTAAACCCGAATGGCTGAGCTGAGCGATCTGGAGCTGCTGTCTGACCTCGGCGTCGAGATCGAGACAAAGAAGGCCGCCGCGCGCACGCCGCGCGAGGAGCGGATCATCGCCGGCTTCGAGGACATCCTGAAGTTCGTCGACGAGCATGGCCACGCGCCGCGCCACGGCGAGGACCGCGACATCTTCGAACGGCTTTATGCGGTGCGGCTGGATCGAATCCGCGCCCAGGCTGACTGCCGGGTCCTGGTCGAGCCCATGGACAAGCACGGCCTGCTGAACGGCAGCAGCGGCGTCGCCGAAGAACCGGTCGAGTTTGATGACGACGCCGATCTGTTGGCGGACTTGGGTGTTGCGCCAGGCGGGGTTGATGACATTTCTGTCCTTAGAAATGTCCGGTCCCGCGACGAGGTCAAGGCGGCCGAGGAAGTCGCCAACCGCAAGGTCTGCGCGGAATTCGAGATATTCAAGCCGCTGTTCGCGGCCGTGAAGCGTGACCTCGAAACCGGCGGCCGTGAAGCCCGTCGTTTTGGCGAGGACGCGGGGATCAAGTCAGGCGAGTTTTTCATCTTGGGTGGCCAGATGGTCTATGTGGCCGAGGTGCTGGAATCCTTCGTCACGGAATACGGCCGCCCCGACAGCCGACTGCGTGTCATCTATGACAACGGCACCGAAAGCGACCTGCTGCTGCGGTCATTGCAGCGGGGGCTCTACAAGGACGAGACCGGCCGCCGGATCACCGACCCGATCGCGGGCCCCTTGTTCGGCCACGAAAGTCAGGACGACGATCTGGAGAGCGGCACGATCTACGTCCTGCGCAGCAAATCCGACCACCCGGACGTCGCCGCCAACCGCGACCTGATCCACAAAATCGGAGTGACGGGAGGGACGGTCGAGGCCCGGATCGCTCAGGCGACCACCGACCCGACCTATCTCTTGGCAGAGGTGGAGATCATCGCGACCTACAAGCTGTTCAACATCAACCGGACCCGGCTGGAGAACCTTCTGCACCGGGTGTTCGCCCCCGCGCGCCTAGACCTGACCATCCCCGACCGGTTCGGCGATCCGGTTCGTCCGAGGGAGTGGTACATCGTTCCGCTGCAAGCGATCGACGAGGCCGTCCAAAAGGTCAGAGACGGCTCGATAACCGATTTCAGATATGACCCCGGAAGGGCCGCTCTGGTGCAGATTGATTCGTCGAAATAGCCGGCCGCAGGCGATAAAAATGGGTAGGTGCCGCCAGCCGATGGGGGCCCTTTTGGGGGCTCTTTGAAATAGCCACTTCTCGGTAATCAACGAAATCAACTACTTAGCTTATGGATGTGATGCCCCTAAGCGGCACCACCTCTTTCGGATCGGCTACTCTGCGAAAGCGAAGCCAGCTTCGGATAGCGAGACCGAAATGTCATCAAGCCGCAAGGCATAGCCCCATTCACGAATGGGACCATCACCCACTTGGGTACGTCGTTCCCCAAGATAGATTCCCGACACCAACCAATGCTCGCCACGTTGGGTAATGACTGGCCCACCTGAGCAGCCAGAACCGGCAACTTCGCTCAATTCCAAGAAGCGTTGGCCAATCAAGCCGGGAATAGCCCCGCTGAAGCGTCGTCTGAAGTACCCCCTCGTGAAAATGAGATCGGGAGATGGCAAGGCTCCCCCCAACTCATTCCGTTGTCCGAAGTCATACAAGACGTCGTCGGGATACCCCCACACGTCATAAGGGCCGGAGGCGTGATGCTTCTTGCGGGAAAGCCTCAACCAAGAAGGAGCATGGTTGAACCCCGTCAGAAGCAGGGCGGCTAGGTCTTCTTGAGGGTGCTCCCAAACAGGTCTCAGTGGAAAAGCTCTCCACTCCCCATCGATGACGACCATCGCTGCGAGAGACGCTTGATCCTGGACGACGTGTCTAGCCGTGAAGAGGATGTTTTCTGGCCCAATCAGAAAACCCGTCCCCAACAGATTCCGATATTCGTGGCCTGGACCGACTGACGCGATCGGGAGAACCACGTTTCGAATTAGGCTTTCTGACATCCCCTTGTGATGGCCTTCGGGAAAGTTGCTGTCCAGTCGGCAACGACCCTCCCTTGATCGTATAAGCATATCTTTATATGTCTGCCGGTAATCCCGCCCTCGCGGCTGCCCGGAGCGATCCCCCTTGTCCCGTTCTTCCTTCCTGTTCACCTCGGAAAGTGTGTCCGAGGGCCATCCCGACAAGGTCGCGGACCGAATCTCCGACACGGTCGTGGATCTGTTTCTGTCAAAGGACCCCTATGCGCGGGTCGCGTGCGAGACCCTGACCACCACCAATCTGGTGGTGCTGGCCGGCGAGATCCGCGGCAACGGGATTATGGACACGGCGGGCGAATGGGCCCCCGGGGTGCAGGATGAGATCGAGGCTGCCGTGCGCGCCGCCGTACGCGACATCGGCTATGAACAGACCGGCTTCCACTGGGAGAAGTTCGAGTTCATCAACCGCCTGCACGGCCAGTCGGCCGACATCGCCGTGGGCGTGGACGCGGCCGGCAACAAGGATGAGGGCGCGGGCGACCAGGGCATCATGTTCGGTTATGCGTCGAACGAGACGCCCGAGCTGATGCCGGCCACCCTGCAGTACAGCCACAACATCCTGAAGCGTCTGGCCGAGGTGCGCCATGCGGGCGACAAGCGTCTGGAGCCGGACGCCAAGAGCCAGGTCACGATCCAGTATGAGGACGGCAAGCCGGTCCGCGCGACCTCGATCGTGCTGTCGACCCAGCATGCGCCGGGCCTGTCGTCGGCCGATGTGGCCGCCATCGTCAAACCCCATATCCTCGACGTGCTGCCTGCGGGCTTCACCGACGAGAACACCGTCTGGCACATCAATCCGACCGGCATCTTCGAGATCGGCGGGCCGGACGGCGACGCCGGCGTGACCGGGCGCAAGATCATCGTCGACACTTACGGCGGGGCCTCGCCCCATGGCGGCGGGGCCTTCTCGGGCAAGGATCCGACCAAGGTCGACCGTTCGGCCGCCTATGCCTGCCGCTATCTGGCCAAGAACGTCGTGGCGGCCGGTCTGGCTGACCGCTGCACCATCCAGATTTCCTATGCCATCGGCGTGGCGAAGCCCCAGTCGATCCACGTCGACCTGCACGGCACCGGCAAGGGCTCGGTGACCGAGGCGGTGCTGGAAGAGAACATCCTGGGCCTGATCGGCGGAGCGACGCCCCGCGCGATCCGCGAGCATCTGGGTCTGAACAAGCCGATCTACGCCCGCACCTCGGCCTATGGCCATTTCGGCCGGACACCGGACGCGGACGGCGGCTTCAGCTGGGAAAAGACCGATCTGGTCGACCGCCTGAAGGCCCTGGCCTGATCCTTCCTGACCGGATTCCACCGGGACATTGACCCTGACCGGCCCTTGCACCCATGTGGCGCAGGGGCCGACTTGGGTCGCCCCGTCGGGGGAAACTGTCCATGAAACTCGGGATCACAGGCATGCTGGCTGCGGCCGCCATTCTGGGCTCGGTGAGTCCTGCAGCGGCCCAGGACGGCGACTACTATGCCTTCACCCTGTTCAACGGCACGCCGTGGACCATCCTGACCTTCCAGACGGGTGAACCCAACGGGACCTACAGCCGGGACTGGATGCCGAACAGGGTGCTGGAGCCCGGCGACAGTGTCGCCCTGCGCTTTCATGATTCCGAAGATGCCTGCGAATACTACGTCAAGATCGTCTTCGAGGACGGTGACGCGTGGCAGCAGAAGCTGGACTTCTGTGAACTGGAGTCTGTCGTCGTCAACGAGGACGGGGTCATCGAAGGCATCGAATAGGCCAAAACGCCTTTCGCCGGTCGTTCCGGCCCGCTAACAGCGCGCCATGACCTCTGCCCCTCCCTCCCGCAGCCCCGATGCGCCCCTGCGCTCGTTCGGTCGCATCAAGTCGCGCGCCGTCAAGCCGAGGCAGGCGGCCCTGTTCGACACCCTTTTGCCGCGGGTGCGACTGCCCGATCCGGCCGCCGGTCCGATCGATCCCCGTGCCCTGATGCCGGAGGCCACGGAGGCGTGGCTCGAGATCGGCTTCGGCGGGGGCGAGCATCTGGCGGCCCAGGCGGCGGCACACCCGTCCGCCCTGATGATCGGCTGCGAGCCCTTTATCAACGGCGTGGCCTCGGCCCTTCGCCATATCGAGGAGGGCGGCCTCACCAATGTGCGTCTGCACGCCGACGATGCGCGGGCCGTGGTCGAGGCCCTGCCGGACGCGTCGCTGGACCGGATCATGATCCTGTTCCCGGATCCCTGGCACAAGGCGCGGCACAACAAGCGTCGCCTCATCCAGCCGGCCTTCGCAGCCGATCTGGCGCGGGTGCTCAAGCCGGGCGGGCGGCTGCGGTTCGTCACCGACTGGAAGGACTATGCCGGCTGGGCGCTGGAGCGGTTTCTGGCGACCCCGGGGCTGGTCTGGCTGGCGGACGAGGCGGCTGATTGGCGCGTGGCACCAACCGACCATGTGGTGACCCGCTATGAGGAGAAGCGGCTCGGGGATACCGACCCGCTCTTTCTCGAGTTCGAACGAACCTGATCGATCGTCAGTCGTCTGAACCCGGCCGCGCCGGTGCCGGTGCCGTTGGCGTTGTTGGTCGCTTTGGTCGTGAATTGGCGACTTTTTTGATCAGTTTGCACCGGGTCGCAACGCCTCGCCCGACCCGGGGCGATGGGCTCAGGCCTGACGGAAGCCGAGCACGTCCTGCATGTCGTAAAAACCGGGCTTGCGGGTCCGCACCCAGGCGGCGGCAGCGATGGCCCCCTTGGCGAACAGGGACCGGTCGATAGCCGAATGGCTGAGGGTCAGGGTCTCGTCATCGGAGGCGAACAACACGGTATGGTCCCCGACAATGCCGCCGGCCCGGACCGAGGCGAACCCGATGGATCCGACCTTGCGGGCCTCGCCCACGCCGTCGTGAGGCGGACTGCGCAGCTCGGCGAGGTCATGCCCGCGGCCCGCGGCAGCGGCCTCACCCAGCATCAGGGCGGTCCCCGAGGGGGCGTCGATCTTCTTGCGGTGATGCGCCTCGGTGATCTCGATGTCCCAATCGCGCGCGTCCAGCCGCAGGGCGGCGTGTTCGACAAGACCGATCAGGATGTTCACACCCAGGGAAAAATTGCCGCTGCGAACGATGGCAATTCGCTCGGACGCGGCGGCGAGCGCCGCCTCCTGTTCCGGCGTAAATCCGGTGGAGCCGATCACCAGCGCCGGTCCGCCCCGTTCGGCACAGGTCCTCGCCAGGGCCGTCGAGGCCTCGGCGGTCGAAAAGTCGATGACGACGTCGCACAGGCCCAGTTCCGGTGTTTCGCCCCAGTCGAACCGGACCGGAACCATGACGTCCTCACGGGCGTCCAGCGCCTGGCTGACCGCCCGACCCATCCGTCCCCGTGCGCCCGAAATGCCGACGTGAAACAACTCGCTCAAGTCCCCGCCACCCGCGCCGCGATCACTGGGCATTCTCGCGCGAAGTCCGGGCGTCGTCCTCGGCCCCCAGGATATCCGCCCAGAACCGCTTGGCCTTGCCGGCAAAGCTGGAGTTGCGCGGATTCTGGCCCGCGCCAAACGATGCGGCCAGTTCCTGCATCAGTTCCTTCTGACGCGGGGTCAGGTCGGTGGGGGTCTCGACGAACAGTTCGACCACCAGATCGCCGCGTTGACGGCCGTTCAGATGCGGCATGCCCTTGCCCCGGATCCTTATGGTCTTGCCGGTCTGGGCCCCGGCGGGCACCTGGACCGGAGCCTTGCATTCACCGTCGCAGGCGGTGGAGGTCAGGCAGGGGGCCTCGATATCGCCGCCCAGGGCCGCGACCGTCATCGGGACGGGCACGGTACACAGCAGATCCAGATTGTCCCGCTCGAACAGGTCGTGGGGCGTGACCGCCAGGAAGACATAGAGGTCGCCGCGCGGGCCACCCCGGGTTCCGGCATCGCCCTCGCCCGAGAGACGGATGCGCGAGCCTTCGTCCACGCCGGCCGGGATTTTCAACGACAGTTTGCGCGTCTTCCGGACCTGTCCGTGGCCGTGACAGCTGCCGCACACATCGGCCGGTGCCAGCCGCTGGCCCTGTCCGCCGCAGGAGGGGCAGGTGCGTTCCATCTGGAAGAAGCCGTTGGCCTGTCGCACCCGGCCCGCCCCGTTGCAGGTCGAGCAGGTGCTGGCCTTGGCCCCGGGTTTGGCCCCTGAGCCGTCGCAGGTTTCACAGGTGGCCGTGGTCGGGACGGCGATCTCGACCTCGGCACCGCGGTAGGCCTGTTCCAGCGTGATCTCGAGATCGTAGCGCAGGTCCGATCCGCGTCGCGGGCCGTTCGACTGTCGACGGCCACCGAACACATCGCCAAAGGCATCGCCGAAGACCTGGGAGAAGATGTCGTTGACGTCGTGGAAGCCCTGCTGGCCACCTCCTCCGCCGCCGTTGACACCGGCGTGACCGTAGCGGTCGTAGGCGGCGCGCTTCTGGTCGTCGGACAGGACGGTGTAAGCCTCCGACAGTTCCTTGAACTTCGCCATCGAGGCTTCGGATCCGCCATTGCGGTCCGGGTGATGCTCCATCGCCAGCTTGCGATAGGCTGATTTCAGGCCGGCGGCGTCGATCGTCCGATCGACCCCCAGCACCTCGTAATAATCACGCGCCATGCGCAGATCGTCCTCTACCAACCCCGGACAGACCGTTCACGTCGCTGACCCTGCGGCGCAAGCGGTGTGTCGCCCCCAAACAGACATGGGTGCCGGGTGGGATGATGCAAGTTTCATGAAAGCCACGATCCTCCCCCGCGACGCGGGGGAGGATCACAGGGCTCAGGCGCTCTTCTTCTGGTCGTCGTCCGAGACTTCCTCGAACTCGGCATCGACCACGCCGTCATCGGCGGCGGGGGCGTCGTCACCGCCCGAGGCAGCGTTCTGGGCGTACATGGCCTCGCCCAGCTTCATCGAGGCCTGCACGAGGGTATTGGTCTTGGTCCGGATGTCTTCCGGATCCGTGCCGTCACGGGCCGCCTTCAGCTCGGTCAGGCCGGTCTCGATGGCGGCCTTCTCGTCCGCACCGACCTTGTCGCCATGCTCGGCCATGGCTTTTTCGGTCGAATGGATCAGGCTGTCGGCCGCGTTCTGGGCCTCGACGAGGGCCTTGCGTTCCTTGTCGGCCGTGGCGTTGGCCTCGGCTTCCTTCACCATCTTGTCGATGTCGGCGTCCGACAGGCCGCCGTTGGCCTGGATGCGGATCGACTGTTCCTTGTTGGTCGCCTTGTCCTTGGCCGAGACATTGACGATGCCGTTGGCGTCGATGTCGAAGGCCACCTCGATCTGCGGCATGCCGCGCGGCGAGGGCGGAATGCCCATCAGGTCGAACTGGCCCAGCATCTTGTTGTCGGAAGCCATGGGACGCTCGCCCTGGAACACCCGGATGGTCACGGCCGACTGGTTGTCGTCGGCGGTGGAGAACACCTGGCTCTTCTTGGTCGGGATCGTCGTATTGCGCTCGATCAGCGGGGTGAAGACACCGCCCAGGGTCTCGATGCCCAGGGTCAGCGGAGTCACGTCCAGCAGCAGCACGTCCTTGACGTCGCCCTGCAGCACGCCGGCCTGAACGGCCGCGCCCAGCGCCACAACCTCGTCCGGGTTCACGCCCTTGTGTGGCTCCTTGCCGAAGAAGGCCTTCACGGCCTCCTGCACCTTGGGCATGCGCGTCATGCCACCGACCAGAACCACCTCATCGATGTCCGAGGCCTTGAGGCCCGCGTCCTTCAACGCCTTGGCGCAGGGCTCGATGGTACGCTGGATCAGGTCGTCGACCAAGGCTTCCAGCTTGGCGCGGCTCAACTTGATGTTCAGGTGCAGCGGGCCCGAGGCGTTCATGGTGATGAACGGCAGATTGACCTCGTACTGGGTCGTGGAGCTGAGCTCCTTCTTGGCCTTCTCGGCCTCTTCGCGCAGGCGCTGCAGGGCCAGCTTGTCCTGGCGCAGGTCGACGCCCTGTTCCTTCTTGAACTCGTCGGCCAGATAGTCGGCCAGACGGACGTCGAAGTCCTCGCCGCCCAGGAAAGTGTCGCCGTTGGTGGACTTCACCTCGAACACGCCGTCGCCGATCTCCAGGATCGAGACGTCGAAGGTGCCGCCGCCGAGGTCATAGACCGCGATCTTCTGGCCGTCGTTCTTGTCCAGACCATAGGCCAGGGCGGCCGCGGTCGGCTCGTTGATGATGCGCAGGACTTCGAGGCCCGCGATCTTGCCGGCATCCTTGGTGGCCTGGCGCTGGCTGTCGTTGAAATAGGCGGGAACGGTGATGACGGCCTGGGTGACCTTGTCGCCCAGATAGGCCTCGGCGGCCTCCTTCATCTTGATCAGGGTGAAGGCCGAGATCTGCTGAGGGGAATAGTCCTTGCCATTGGCGCGCACCCAGGCGTCGCCGTTCGGCCCCTTGACGATCTCATAGGGCACCATGCCCTTGTCCTTGGCGACCACCGGGTCGTCAAAGTTGCGACCGATCAGTCGCTTGATGGCGAAGAAGGTATTGGCCGGGTTGGTCACCGCCTGGCGACGCGCCGGCTGACCGACCAGGGTCTCGCCGCCATCCTGGATGGCGACGACCGACGGGGTCGTGCGATTGCCCTCGGCGTTCTCGATGACCTTGGGGTTCTTGCCGTCCATCACGGCCACACACGAGTTGGTGGTGCCGAGGTCGATACCGATGATCTTGGCCATGAGCCTTATGTCTCTCCGTCTGGCGGGCGATGCGGCGGCCTTGTCGAAAAGCGCCGCGCGTGACCGCCCCCGTTTGGTTTGCACCGGCCCGCAGAAGCACGGACACGGCAGGTTGGGGTCTTTCCCCGGTGAACCCCCACGCATTGCAGGGTCTCTCGGGCTGGTCCGGATATGGGAAAGTCGTCATGCCCCGCAAGGGCCTGATACGTCCCGGGTGCGGAATCCGGAAGAGTCAGGCCTCATCAGGTGCACCGAAAGCGGGCCTGGGGCAGGATTGGCGGCGAATGCGGGTGGCCGGCCCGCGCTTTCCGGACGCTGCTCATGTTCCTGACGCCGCCCTCCCCTCACCGGCGGGCCACCACGATCGTCCTGGTCGCGAGTCTGGTCTGGCTTACCGCGTCACCCGGGTTCGCCTCCGTCGCAGGGCTCTCCCATCCGACGGGCCGGACGCCCGTGACCATGCAGGCCGAGGATGGCTACAACCGCAATGTCCGGATCCACAACCAGACCGGCTGGACGATGACACGCCTCCAGGCCTCCAGCAGCGGGGCCTGGAGCCGGGATCTGCTCCGGGCCGGGACGCTGTCGCCGGGGGAAAGTCGGGTGGTGAGCATAGACGACGGCTCGGGAGCCTGTCGCTATGCCCTGCGGGCGGAATTCGACAACGGCCAGGCCCTGGAGAGAAGCGGGATCAACGCCTGTCAGGTCGCCGACTATTATTTCACGCGCTAGGGTCTGATAGGAGGGCGGATGGAGCCCTTTCCCGATCTGCCCGGGTTTCGCTACTGGCCCGGCCGGCTGGATGAGCCCGCCCGGATCGCCCTGCTGGCCGAGGTCGAGGCGGCACTGGCGATCGCCCCCCTCTATCGTCCTGTAACGCCGGGCGGGAAGCCGTTTTCCGTACAGATGAGCAATCTGGGGCCTCTGGGATGGGTCTCGGACTGCGCGGGCTATCGCTATCAGCCCACCCACCCCGGGACCGGCGCACCCTGGCCGGCGATTCCGCCCCGTCTGACCGACCTGTGGTCCACCCTGTGCGACTGGCCTGAGCCGCCCGACGCCTGTCTGGTCAATCTGTACCGGGACGCGGCGCGGATGGGGCTGCATCAGGACCGGGATGAAGCGGACCTGCGGGCCCCGGTGCTATCTGTCTCGCTGGGGGACACGGCTGTGTTCCGGATCGGTCCGGCGGGTGGAGGTCCGACACGGTCGCTGCGACTGTCCTCCGGGGACGTCTGTGCCCTCACGGGGCCGGCGCGGCTGGCCCGGCACGGGATCGACCGGCTGCTGGCCGGATCGTCTCAACTGATCCCGGGCGGCGGCCGGATCAACCTGACCCTGAGGCGCGCGACCTGAGGTCACGGGGCAGTGACTCGACGGCTCGGCCCGGCGTCGTCACAGTCAAGCCAGACCCGCAAGGAGCGCCCCCATGACCGTCCTGATCCGCCCCGAAGGCCCCATGCCCGACGATTTCCGCCCGTCCCGCCGGTCTCTGGCCGGTCTCGGGGCCGGCGCGGTGTTCACCGGTTATGCCGTCGCCGCTCTGGCCCAGGACGCCATGCCCATCACCACCGACAGCGCCGGGCTGGAGACCGGAATGGTCCGCTATCCTTCCACCGACGGGTTCGATCTGCCGGCCTATGTGGCGCGCCCCGAGGGCGAGGGCCCCTTCCCCGTCGTGATCGTGGTGTCGGAGATCTTTGGCCTGCACGCCTATATTCAGGACGTGGCGCGGCGTCTGGCCAAGGCAGGCTATGCTGCCGTCGCCCCGGCCTTCTTTGTCCGGGTCGAGGATCCGGCTCCGTTGGCCGATATGCAACGCATCCAGGCCATCGTGGCTGCCGCCGACTATGAACAGGTCATGGGCGATATCGCCGCAACCCTGGAGTGGGCCTCGGGCCAGTTGTGGGCCAATACGGACAAGGTCGGGATCACCGGCTTCTGCTGGGGCGGCAAGGTGGTGTGGCAGGCGGCGGCGCGGTTCACCGCCATCGATGCCGGCGTGGCCTGGTACGGGCGTCTGGC
>JAIEQA010000019.1 GCA_019748095.1 Caulobacteraceae bacterium
CTCGCAGCCGCCGCGACCCTCGTCCCGGCCACGGCTTCCGCCCAGTCGTATGGCTACGGCCAAAGCTACAATCAGGGCTACGGACAGAGCTACAACCAAGGCTACGGCCAGTCACAGCGGTACGGTAACACCTCAGGCTACCAGGATCGCTGCCAGACGCTCGGACAAGGCCGGACCGGCGCAGGCGCCCTGATCGGCGGCGGTCTGGGTGCAGTCGCCGGTTCGCAGATCGCGGGCCGCGGCAACCGCACCGGAGCCTCCATCATCGGCGGCGTGCTGGGGGCCGTGATCGGGGCCCAGGTCGGCCGGGCATCGAACGAGCAGTGCCGGTCGGACGGTTACGCCCAGGGCCAGTCCTACGGGAACTCGGCCTACGCCCCGCCCGCCCAGTATTACAGCGATCGGGACCGCTACGATGACCGGGCCCATTCGGCCAACCGCTATGACGAGCGCGGCTACGACCGGTCGCAACGCCATGACGACCGTCGCAACGACGCCCGCAACGGCTATGCGGTCAGCGCTGACGGCTTTTACTATTACGACCCGCGTCGCGGCTGGCTGCCACGCTGAGGTCCTGAGGTTCGCGGAGTCGCTTGTTTTCAGCCCCCCTGTCGATCGACGTCGCGACGGGAGCCGCCGGTGGAACAATCCACCGGCGGCTTCTTCTTGTTCAGGCCCGCCGGGCCCAGAGCAGGAATTCCACATTGCCGTCACCGCCGGTGATCGGGCTTTCGGTCGTGGCCTGAACCGTCCAGCCCATGCCTGACAGCCAGTCCGAGACCCGCTGAACGGCGCTGTCGCGGGCAGCCGTGTCCTTGACGACGCCCTTCTTGCCGGCGTCGGACGGGCCCTCCCCCTCGAACTGCGGCTTGACCAGCGCGACGAGGTCCGCCCCGGGCCCGGCGAGCGCCAGAGCCGCTGGCAGGGCCTTGGCCAGGCCGATGAAGCTGACGTCGCAGACGATCAGGCCGGGAGCCTCAGGGATCAGGTCTATATCCAACGTCCGGACGTCGGTCTGTTCCAGACTGACCACCCGGGGGTCGGCGGCGACCTTCGCGTTCATCTGGCCCGATCCGACATCGACGGCGAACACCCGGGCGGCCCCTCGCGCCAGACAGACCTCGGTGAAGCCGCCGGTCGAGGCCCCGACGTCCAGCACCACCCGTCCCTCCACCGCGATGGGCCAGAGGGACAGGGCGTGATCCAGCTTGACCCCGCCGCGTCCGACCCAGCCATGGGCCTCAACCAACGTCAGGACCGCGTCAGCCCCGACGCCCTGGGACGCCGAGCGGGCGGGCTGGCCATCGACCGTGACCCCGCCCGCCTTGATGGCCGCCTGGGCGCGCGATCGGCTGTCGACCAGCCCACGCGAGACCAGCAGGTGGTCCAGACGAGTGCGGGGACCGAAGTCAGTCAAGGCCACTGAGCCGCGCCAGAGCCGCCTCCAGCCGCGCCTTGCCGGCCTCGGCCTCCGCCAGCTTGGCCCGCTGTTCCTCGATCACGGCGGGCGCAGCGCGTTCGACGAAATTGGGGTTGCCCAGCTTCTTCATGACATGGCCGATGTCGCTGTCGAAGGCGGCGACCTCTTTCGTCAGGCGGGCGCGTTCGGCCGCGAGATCGATGATCCCGGCCAGCGACAGGGCCACCGAGGCCTGTCCCGCGACGAGAATGATCGAGCCCTCGGGTGCCGCGTCGGCCCGGGTCACATCGCTGAGCCTCGCGAGCGTCTGGATCAGGTCCCGGTGACGATCGAAGCGAGACCAGGTCGCGGCGACGGGGTTGATCACCGCGAACGGCAGTTTCGCTCCGGGCGGGACATTCAGTTCGGAACGGCTGGAACGGATGTCGCTGACGAGGCTGATCAGCCAGTTGATCTCCTCGTCGGCCTCAGCGTCGATGAAGGCCTCCGGCAGGACCGGCCATTCGGCCCCGATCAGCATGGGTTCGGTCCGGGCCGCGCCCTCCTTGCCCAGCTCGGCCCACAGCTCCTCGGTGATGAAGGGCATGACGGGGTGCAGCAGCTTCAGGGTCTGGTCCAGGGTCCAGGCGGTCATCGCCCGGGTCTCGGCCTTGGCGGCCTCGTCGGTGCCCTGGAAGACCGGCTTGGCCAGTTCCAGGTACCAGTCGCAGAAGACGTTCCAGACGAAGCGGTACAGGGCTGAGGCGGCGTCGTCGAACCGGCCGCCCTCGATCGCTTCCGACACGGCGCGTTCGGCCTTCGTCAGCTCGCCGCGAACCCAGCGGTTGATCGTTTGATCAACGGTTGACGGATCGAAGCCGTCGACCCGCGCACACCCGTTCATCTGGCTGAAGCGGGCGGCGTTCCACAGCTTGGTGCCGAAGTTGCGATAGCCCTCGATGCGCTGGCGGGAGAGCTTGATGTCGCGTGTGCCCGACAGGATGGCCATGGTGAAGCGCAGGGGATCGGCCCCCAGCTCGTCGATGATGACGAGAGGGTCGATCACGTTGCCCTTGGACTTGCTCATCTTCTGGCCCTTCTCGTCGCGGACGAGGCCGTTGATGATGACGCGTTTGAAGGGCACCGCGTCCATGAAGTGCAGGCCCATCATCATCATCCGGGCGACCCAGAAGAAGATGATGTCGGCGGCCGTGACGAGGTCCGAGGTCGGGTAGAAGCGTTCGAGATCCTCGGTCTTTTCCGGCCAGCCCATGGTCGAGAAGGGCCACAGGGCCGAGGAGAACCAGGTGTCGAGGACGTCCTCGTCCTGGGTCAGGGCTTTGCCGCCCGCCTGTGCGACCGCTTCCTGCTCGGTCTCGGCGACGTAGATGTTGCCGTCGGCGTCATACCAGGCCGGGATCCGGTGGCCCCACCACAGCTGCCGCGAGATGCACCACGGCTCGATGTTGCGGAGCCATTCGAAATAGATCTTCTCGTAGGACTTCGGCTCGAACAACGTGGCCCCGGTCTCCACCGCCTTGATCGCGGGCTGAGCGAGGGTGTGGGCGTCGACGTACCACTGGTCCGTCAGCCATGGCTCAATGACCACGCCCGAGCGGTCGCCGTGCGGCACGACGTGGCGCGTCTTCTCGATCTCGCGCAGCCAGCCCTCTTCCTCCGCGCGGGCGACGATGGCCTTGCGCGCCGCGAAGCGGTCGAGGCCGCGTAGTTCTGACGGTATTGTTTCGCTGACAGACTTGCCGAGCAGTCCAGCATCATCGTCGGCGTGCTGAACACCACCAACCACAGCGCGATGCCCAAACTCGAAGTCGTCGAGTGGTGACGAGACGATCCGCGCGAAAGCGTCGAACACATTGATCGATGGCAACCCGGCGCGTTTGCCAACTTGGAAGTCATTGAAATCATGCGCCGGCGTGATCTTCACCGCGCCCGAGCCCTTGGTCGGGTCGGCATAGTCGTCGGCCACGATCGGGATGCGCCGGCCGACGATCGGCAGGGTCACGAACTTGCCGACCAGACCGGCGTAGCGGGCGTCGTCCGGGTGCACGGCCACGCCGGTGTCGCCCAGCATGGTCTCCGGACGGGTCGTGGCGACGACGATGAAATCGCGCGTCTCCCACTCCGTCGCCCTGCCCTCCTCATCGAAGGCGATCGGGTGTTCGTAGGTGACGCCGTCAGCCAGCGGATAGGCGAAATGCCAGTAGGCCCCCTCGACCTCGCGCTGCTCGACCTCGAGGTCGCTGATCGCCGTCTGGAACTGCGGGTCCCAGTTCACCAGCCGCTTGTCGCGATAGATCAGCCCCTGCTGGTGCAGCTGGACGAAGACCTTGCGGACCGCCGCGTTCAGCCCCTCGTCGAGGGTGAACCGCTCACGGCTCCAGTCGCAGGACGCCCCCAGCCGGCGCAGCTGCTGGACGATGGTCCCGCCGCTCTCGGCCTTCCACTCCCAGATCTTCTGCACGAAGGCCTCGCGGCCCATGTCGCGACGACCGACGTTCCCGGCGGCCGCCAGCTGGCGCTCGACCACCATCTGGGTGGCGATGCCGGCGTGATCGGTGCCGGGCAGCCACAGGACGGCCTTTCCCTTCATCCGGTGATAGCGGGCCAGGATGTCCTGCAGGGTGTTGTTCAGCGCATGGCCGATGTGCAGCGAGCCCGTTACGTTCGGCGGCGGGATGACGATCGAATAGGCCTCTGCCGCACCCTCGGTGCGGGGGGCGAAGGCCCCGGACGCCTCCCATTGGGCATACAGGCGCGGTTCGGCGGCGGTCGGGTCGAAGGTCTTGTCCAGCATCGTGCGATCTCAAAAGCGGAAAGGGCGGCCCCGTCGGAGCCGCCCCTGCGGGTCATACGTCGCGGCGGGCCTGTACGCCAGCCGTCCGGGTCTTTCAGCCGAGCGCGGCCGCATAGAGATCGGGCTTGAACCCCACCAAAGTCCGGTCGCCGAGGTCAAGCACCGGGCGTTTGATCATCGACGGCTGGGCCAGCATCAGGGCGATGGCCCGGTCGGCGTCCAGCCCGGCCTTGTCCGCCTCCGGCAGGGCACGGAACGTGGTCCCGGCCCGGTTCAGCACCGTCTCCCAGCCGTGTTCGGCGACCCAGCGCTCCAGCGAAGCCCGGTCGATCCCGGCCTTCTTGTAGTCATGGAAAACGAAGCCCCGACCGTGCTGGTCCAGCCAGACCCGGGCCTTCTTGACCGTATCGCAGTTCGGGATGCCGTAGAGGGTGTAAGCCATGGCCTGTCGAATGTCAGATTCGCGCGGCCGAACCCAGAGCCGTTCTCGCCTCAAGGCAGAGAGGGTGACCGCGCGACGGGTCCAGCCCCGGGGTCGCGGATCGTGTGGCCTCAGTCGAAGATGTCGAAGATGGATCCACGCTTCTTGCCATACCCGCGACCGTACTCGCCATGTTCGCCGCGCTCTCCCCTTTCGCCATATTCGCCGCGTTCGCCGAAGCCCCTGCCCCAGTTCTGCGGTGGCGGCGCGGGGGCGTAGGGGGTCGCGGCAGGCGGAGGCGCAGCCGGCTGGGCACCGGCCGCCATCAGGTTTTCCAGCTCCCCACGGTCCAGCCAGACCCCGCGACAGGTCGGGCACATGTCAAACTGAACCCCGGAGCGCTCCACGGTCTGCATGGAGCTGTTGTCATTCGGGCAGAGGAGCAAGGGCATTGGGGCATCCCGTCAAAGTTAGGGGAGGCGCGAAACCGAAGGGGCAATCGGGCCTCACGTTTGAAACGTGGTGCGTCCGACATCACCGAAAACGCTCAAGAAGCGGTCGCAGTCAGAGGGGCCCGGTTCGCACCCTGAATATGATGGCGAGACGGCTTCGTGGCAAGGCCGCAGCCTGCCATAGACGAAGACCTTGGAAAGCACCGTCGCCGGCGTCAGGCTGAGAGCCCACGGAGGTTCTGTTGATCATCATCGAACAGATATTCAGTCGCGAGGAGGCGCTCGCCATCGGCGAGGCTCTGGATCATGCGCCGTTCCAGGACGGCTCCCTGACGGCCGGCCCCGCCGCCCGGAAAGTCAAGCAGAACACCCAGGCGCGAGGGGATGACGCCGGTGTGGCGGCTATGGGCCATCGCGTCCGGCAGGCCCTCGAACGTCACGATCTGGTGCGCGGCCTGGTGCGCCCGATCCGGTGGTCGAACCTGCTGTTCTCCCGGTACGGCCCCGGCCAGCAGTATGGACTGCACGCCGACAATGCGGTGATGGTCGACGAGAACGGATGGCCGCTCAGGACCGACGTCAGCTTCACCCTTTTCCTGTCAGACCCCGAGACCTATGGCGGCGGTGCGCTGAGGATCCCGGAGCCGACGGGTGATCGGATGATCCGGCCGGATGCCGGCTGTGCCGTCTTCTATCCGACAGGCGTCCTCCATCAGGTCACCCCCGTCACAGTCGGGGTCCGGGTCGCGTGCGTCGGCTGGATCCAGAGCATGGTCAAACGCCCTGACCACAGGGAAATTCTCTACGACCTCGACCGGCTCAGGGACGGGCTGGCGGATGACGCCGCACTGACGCTGGACAAGACGATCGGCAATCTGCTCCGCATGTGGGCAGAGGTCTGAGCCGATCGTCGAACGTCCACCCCCGTCCCCTGGCCGGCGATGCGGACAGGCTCGGGCCTACCGGAATTTCCTCAGGCCGCGCGGGCCCATGCGGCCGGCACCGGCGCGCTTGCCCAGCCAGTCCTTCCAGTCGGGCCAGTTGCGGCGACGCCCGCCGCCGTCGACCCATTCCGGCCCGTGGGCCCCGTCGAACAGGGCGACATCGACCAGACCGCCCTGTTTGAATGCCTGAAGTTTCACACCCTTGCCCCGGCCCATCTCGGGCAGTTCCTCGGCCTTGAAGATGAGGGTCTTCAGGTTCTCGCCGATGGTCACGACGTGATCGCCGGTCACCCGCAGCGCGGCCAGGAGCTCGCCGTTCAGCACCTGTTTGCCGCCCCGCTTCTGGGCCAGCAACTCGTCCTCCGGAGCGATGAAGCCATAGCCGGCCTTCGAGGCGATCAACAGTTTCGCGCCGGGCTGGTGCGCCAGAACCGCGATGATGGCAGCGCTCTCCTCCAGCTCGACCATCAGCCGCAGCGGCTCGCCATGGCCCCGCCCGGAAGCCAGCTTGTCCGCCCCGACGGTGAAGATCCGGCCGTCCGAGGCCGCGACCAGCAGCTTGTCGGTGGTGAAGGCAGGAACGAGGAAGCCCAGCGCGTCGCCCTCCTTGAACTTCAGTTCCGACGGGTCCTCGACCTTGCCCTTCACCGCCCGGATCCAGCCGCGCTCGGACAGGATGACGGTGATGGCCTCGCGCGCGATGAAGGCCTCGGCCGGCACGAAGGCGGAGGCATCGACGGCCTCGGCGATGGTGGTCCGGCGCGGCGAGATCAGGGCCTTCCTCGTCGCGGCCAGTTCGGACGCGATCTTCTTCCACTGTTTGGCGGGCGAGGACGTCAGCGCCTGCAGCGCGGCAAGCTCCTCCGACAGAGCCTTGAATTCATTCTCGATCGTCATCTCCTCGATCCGCGCCAGCTGGCGCAGGCGGGTGTCGAGGATGAAGTCGGCCTGGGTCTCCGACAGGCCGAAGCGGGCGATCAGGACGGCCTTGGGCTGTTCCTCCTCGCGCACGATGCGGATGACCTCGTCGAGGTTGAGGAAGACGATCCGCAAGCCCTCCAGCAGGTGCAGCCGCTTCTCGACCCGCTCGATCCGCCAGGCCGAGCGCCGGTTCAGGACCTCGCGCCGGTGATCGAGGAAGGCCTGCAGACAGGCCTTCAGTCCCATGACCCGGGGCGTGCCGGTGGCGTCCAGCACATTCATGTTGATCGGGAACCGCACCTCCAGATCCGACAGGCGGAACAGGCTTTCCATCAGACTGTCGGCGTCGATGTTGCGCGTCTTCGGTTCCAGAACGATGCGGATGTCCTCGGCCGACTCGTCGCGCACATCGCCCAGAAGGGGGGCTTTCTTCTGTTCGATCAGTTCGGCCAGCGCCTCGATCAGCTTGCCCTTCTGGATCTGGTAGGGAACCTCGGTGATGACGATCTGATAGCCACCGCGCTCCAGCGGCTCGCGCTCCCAGCGGGCCCGCAGCCGCACCCCGCCCCGACCGGTCTCATAGGCATCCAGAATGGAGGCGTGGCCCTCGACCGCCACGCCGCCCGTGGGGAAATCGGGCCCGGGGACGATTTCGGCCAGCTCGGCGGTGGTGGTGTCGGGTCGGTCGAGCAGGGCCAGACAGGCGTCGATCAGCTCGCCCACATTGTGCGGCGGGATGGAGGTCGCCATACCCACGGCGATACCGGACGAACCGTTGGCCAGAAGGTTGGGAAAGCCCGCCGGCAGGACGATCGGTTCCTCATCCTGATCGTCATAGGTGGGGCGGAAGTCGACGGAATCCTGATCGATTCCTTCCATCAGCAGCATGGCCGCCGGTGTCAGCTTGCACTCGGTGTAGCGCATGGCGGCGGGGTTATCGCCGTCGATATTGCCGAAATTGCCCTGACCGTCGACCAGCGGATAGCGCTGGGCGAAATCCTGGGCCAGGCGCACCAGGGCATCGTAGATCGAGGCGTCGCCGTGCGGGTGATAGCCGCCCATGACCTCGCCCACGACCTTGGCGCATTTGCGCGCCGCCGCCTGGGGGTTCAGGCGCATCTGGTGCATGGCGTAGAGGATGCGCCGGTGCACCGGCTTGAAGCCGTCCCGCACGTCCGGCAGGGCCCGGTTGGTGATGGTCGACAGGGCGTAGGCCAGATACCGGCGCGACAGGGCTTCGCCCAGCGGCTCGTCAACGATACGCCCACCTTCGGGTGGAGGAGTGTGAACGGTCATGGCCCTGCGAATCGGCTGGTTTGCCTCACAAGTCCAGAGCCTCGCCGCACGGAACGCTCAGCCGGGGTCACACCACGAGATCGCCGATCCGGATCGGCTGTTCCAGTTGCACCGTTCCATGGACATCCCGGACCTGGGCCAGAACGGTCGGGCTCCCGCCATCCCAGCCGATGGTGAGCAGGCCAAAATTCTGTTCGCGATACACAGGCCCGACGCGCAGGGCGTTGGGAGGCGTGACGGGCCAGACCTCGGTGAGTCCGGACGAAGTGATGTCCCACAGCGGATAGGGCGTGTTGACGTCCAGCCTCGACACTTCACCGTAGTGAGTATCACCTGACAGGCAGATCAGGCCGTTGGCCTTGCGGTCGCGGATGGCAGCGATCAGCCGCTGGTGATCATGGGCGAAATTGATCCAGCCCTCCCAACCGGCGAAATCGGCCAGGACCTGCAGGCTCGAGCCGAGAACGCGTATCTCGGCGGGCGCGGACAGCTGATCTTCAAGCCAGCGCCACTGGGTCTCGCCCAATTGGGTCGCCGTCAGGTCCGGGTTGCGCATATAGGGACCGGGCGTACTCTTGCCGTCTGCGGCACGCCGGTCCACCCAGGTGTCATAGTCCTGATCGCCCAGCTCCAGCGGGACCAGCGGGGTACGGTTCCAGCGCAGGTCGGGCAACAGGATCTGCACCCGGCGACCGGCCGGACCAAACACATGGGACGTGTAGATGCCGTCGCGCGTGCGGCGCGGGCTGTCGTCCGGCACACCGAAGAAGTCGAGGAACTGGCGGCGGCTCTCCTCCTTCATGGGATAGTCGGCCCCGGCGTCGTTCTCGCCGTAGTCATGGTCATCCCAGATGGCGAGGATCGGCACGGTGGCCTTGAGTTTCTGGAACCCCGGCTGGGCCGCCAGCTCGGCATACTTTTGACGCATCACCTCGGGGTCGCGCGTGTCCAGATAGACATTGTCACCGAGGAAGATGAACAGGTCCGGCTGGGCCGCCAGCACGGCGTCCCAGATGGGTTGGGGCTTGTCACTCCTTGCGCAGGACCCGAAGGCGATCCGCGTCAGGGTCCGATCGGACAGGACATCGGCCACCGCAGGGGCGCCACCGGCTGCAAGTCCCAGTCCCATCGTACCGGTCATCAGACCCCGTCGTGACAATCGCTTCATCACCGTCTCTCCGCAGTCAAACGCGAAGGGGGCGCGCCGCCTCGACGCGCCCCCGGAACTGTCAGGCCGCGCGTCGCCTAGAAGTGGCGGCGCAGGGTCACGAAGGCCTGACGCGGCGCGCCCGGCAGGAAGGTCTGGCGACCCGCCGTGTTCTGGAACCCGCCCGAGCCGACGGTCGAGATGTGATCCTCGTCCAGCAGGTTGGTAACGTTCAGCTGAACCTCGGTGCCGTCCAGCCAGCCGCCCGTGTCGGCGACACGATAGCCCGCCGTCAGCTCCACCAGGGTGTAGCCATCGACGCTCTCGTCGTTCAGGTAGCTGGAGAAGCGCTCGCCGGTGTAGGCGGCCGCCAGGGTCCCGAACAAGGCCCCGTTGTCATAGGCCAGTTCGGCACGGAACAGGGTCTCGGGCGTGTTGACGACCGTCTTGCCACCGGTCGCGGCGACCAGGGCACCCGTACCGTCGCGGACGTCGTCCTCATAGGTCGAGTCGTTGTAGCTGAACGATCCGAAGGCCGACCAGTCGTCATTGAAGCTCCAGACGGCCGCCGCTTCAAAGCCGCGCGACTGGACCGAACCGACGTTCTGGATCCCGGATCCGAGGCCGAGGATCGAGGCCCCAAGCGCCACACCCAGCAGACGGTCTGCGAAGTCGACATTGTAGACGGCAACCGAACCCTGGAGCTGGTCGTAGCGGAACCGCCAGCCGGCCTCGAGCGTCTTCGAGCTTTCCGGTTCCAGCGTGTTGCGCAGGGCTGCGAAGCCCGCAGCGGTGGCCGAGAACGGCCCGCCGGTGTTGGAGGATTCGAACGCCCGGATGTTCTCCGAATAGGACACGAAGACCTGATGGTCGGGGTTCACATCGTAGGTCGCGCCGACCTGGGGCAGGAAGTTGTCTTCCGCCTTGATGGTGCCGGTCTTGTTCGGGCCGGTGATGGTCCGGGCAGTGTTCTCAACGGACAGCGACTTGAAGCCGCCGAACACCGTCAGGGCGTC
This sequence comes from Caulobacteraceae bacterium, assembly GCA_019748095.1. GTDB lineage: Bacteria > Pseudomonadota > Alphaproteobacteria > Caulobacterales > Caulobacteraceae > Brevundimonas. Next base: position 10,412 of record JAIEQA010000019.1, read on the forward strand.
GGTGACGGCCCAGCTGTCCTGAATGAAGAACAGGCGGGTCTCGGTCTCGAAATCATACTCCCACTGGGTGAAGAAGGGATTGTTGAGGAAGTTCAGCGAGGAGCGGGTGTTGGCGGCGCGGGCCAGGCCGTAGAAGCGGCGGGCGTGGTTGAAGTCGTTCTGCTCGAGCCAGAAGCCGGCCTCGATCGCATGGACGCCGAGGTCCAGGGTGACCGAGCCGATCGCACCGGTACGCTGGATGTCATACTCCGTGGTGCGAACCGAGATCGGGCCCGGGGCCGAGATCGGAGCCCCCGACTGGTCCGGCGCGCCCACCGGCGTGCCGACATAGGGCGTCCACCACAGACCCTGGCCCTCGTTGGTGTGGCCATATCCGGTCAGGGAGACTGACAGGGACTCGCTCAGCGGATAGTTGAACGTGAGGGCGCCCAGCGTGTCGTCCCGCAGACCCGCCGCGTCGAAATAGGCGTCATCGACGGTCTGGATCGGGGCCGGATAGACGGTTCCGGCCGCCGCGTTCGTCACAGCTGCGCCGGTGTCACCGCGATTGTTGGCGATGTCCGCAATGCGAACGGCGAGGCCATAGTCGCCCGAGATGTTGTCGAAGTCCCGGCCGAGGCGCGCGATCTGCGCCAGAGACATATCCTGATAGTCGTTCTCACGACGCTCGGAGACATTGTAGAAGCCGGTGACCTCACCTTCGCCGACGGGCTGATACAGGCTGATGTTGAACTGCTTCTGGTTCTGCTCACCAACGCCTTTCCACTTGTCCATCGAGTGATCGACATAGGACAGGGACAGAGCGGTTCCGGCCGGGCCGAAGGCTCCGGTGTCGACGCGAATGAAGCCGCGCAGGGTCTCTTCGCTGCCGTAGGTGCCGGCGACATCGACGCCAAATTCATCGGCGGGGCGACGGCTGACGAACTGGACGGTCCCGCCCAGGTTGCTGCTGGAGGCCGTGCCCAGCGCGCCCGAACCCTGGGCCACGTCGACGCGGCCGACGTTCTCGGAGATGATGGCGCGCGAGATGTGCAGACCGTTGTGGTTGCCGTAGCTCATGTCGCCCAACGGCACGCCGTCCAGGGTGAAGCCCAGCTGGTTCTGGTTGAAGCTGCGCAGCACGATGCGCGCTGACCATTCATAGTTGCCGAAGGCGTCGGCCGACTGGAAGCTGACACCGGGAAGGCGTTCGATCGCCTTCAGTGGGCTGGTGCCGGGGGCCTCAACTGCGATGGCGGCTTCGGTGATCGAGGTTTGTTGCCGGCTCTGGCCGAGGCCGAAGACGATCACGTCCTCGACTTGCGCCGCCGGGTCCGGATCGGCGACGAGGGTCTGCGCCTGGGCGAAAGTCGCCGGAATCAGTACGCCGGTGAGCGCGAGGGCGAGCGTGGAGACGCTCGCGAGGATGCGGTGGTTGGTCATGTTCGCCCCGAACGGATCGGCCATGATTTGGCCTTGAGGCCGACTAGGCGGGCGATACGACGCGCCGGTAACAGTCCCGCTGCCGTCGTGTGACTTCCTCGCTGGACCACACACTCCTGACGCCACTGTTGCCTTACGGCTACGCTTGTCAGTCGGTGAGCGTAAACTGCCCCTACAGTCGGCCCTGCTCGCGCAGCTTGTCGACCATCCAGACGCGCGCTGGCGGGATCGGGCGATTCTGGGGGTGGAAGATGAACTGTTCCAGAAAGTGCCCGGTCAGGTCCAGGCCGGCCCCGACATCGCCCCCGGACAGCCCGGCCTGGGCCCCCAGCATGAACGGCGGCAGTTTCAGCAGTTTGTCGGCATAGGGTGCACCGGCACCGGCACTGACGGCACGACCGGTGCGGGGGCTGACCCAGATCAGGTCGTCCATGCTGCCGGTAACGGCGCAGCGTGACAGGTCCAGTCCAAAGCCGAGATCGTCCAGCAAACCAGCCTCGAACCGCACAAAGATCGCGGGCCAGACCTCGGGCAGAACGAACGCCCCCATCAAGGCCTCAAAGGCCAGAAAGGCACCGGGATGCGGCTCCCGCTCCGGCAGGGCTCCCTGGGCCACCGCAGCGGCGGCGGCCAGTCCGGTCAGGGCCAGACCGTCGTCGAACAAGGCGCTGGGTCCCTCCCCGACCGGCTCCAGCCGCGCCGAGCCCAGATGGTCCGACGTCCGGGCCCGGTAGTCGGCGATCACACGGGCACCGGCCTGCAGGAACGGTTTCATCCGCCGTGACGCGCCGCCGGCGACGTAAGCCGCATGGCGGCCATGGGTCTCGGTCAGCAGATCCACGACCACGCCGGTATCGCCGTGCGACCGGGCCGACAGGACGAAGGCCTCCTCGTGAAACTCCATCAGGGGGCCGGGACCGGCTCCGGCGGGGTCTGCGCCGCCTCGAGCGCCCGGATGATCTGGGCCACGGGGGCGGCCACGGCGTTCGGAACCGCGAGGCTGAGGACGTATTGCTCGATCTTCCAGCCACTCTCCGTCAGGCGCATGACGCCGGAGCCGCGCGTCTGGCCATAGGCCGCATTGGTCAGCTTCTCCTCGAACCAGGCAATGCAGCGACATTCGATCGGGGCGATGGTGATGGTGCGTTCGGTGGCCGGGTAGGACCAGCCCTGACCCTGATTGAAGTAGGGCGTGGCGTAGGCGCGCAGCTCGCCGATCGTCCAGTGCTCGCCCGCATCGGTCCCGACGAAGCGCGCGTCCGGCGTATAGAGGGCGAAATAGGCCTCGGCGTCGGCAGCGGTCGACGCAGCGTTGAGCTGATCGAGAACCGCCGACACCTCGGCCTCGGGGCCGGCCTGGACAGTCAGGGCCATAAGGCCGGCGAGAACGATCGACATGGCAGGCTCCCCCCTGTGATGCCACCTTGCTACGCCTCTTCGGCGCTTTCCGGAACCGGATAGGTGTCGGCGTTGATCGCCCGGGCGACGGCAATCAGGTTGCGGGCCGCGTTGCGACCCACCCGATCGGAATAGTCATGGCCCTCATCGGTCTCGACGTAGTCCGGGCCCGGTCCCGGCCCGAGGTGCCAGTAGGTCCAGGACTGCCCGGGGATCGTAAATCCCATGTCGATCAGGCCCTGACAGATGGTGGCGACAATATTGTGGGCCCCATCCTCATTGCCGGTCACCACCACCCCTGCCACCTTGCCAAAGGCGATTGGCCGACCCGTGTCGTCCGTCTCCGAGAACCACGCGTCGAGGCGCTCGAGGGCGCGCAGGGCCACGCTGGACATCTGGCCCAGCCAGGTCGGGGTGGCGAAGATAACGATGTCGGCGGCCTTCAGCTTCTGATCGACGGTGGGCCAGTCGTCGCCCTCGCCCTCGTCGGCGCTGACTCCGGGCCTGATGTTCAGGTCCACCAGCCGGATGAGTTCGATTTCAGCGCCGCCCTTCTCCAGCTCGGCCATCACGACACGGGCCAGCGCCTCTGTGCTGGAGGTCTGTGGCGAAGGCTTCAGGGTGCAGTTCAGGATGACGGCGCGCATGGGACTCTCCGGTGGTCAGGCCTGTCCAACGACCTCTGCTCCGCCGGCGTTCCATTCCTTATATAACCATCCGGTTGACAACGCATCCGAACCCCTCGTATAAAACCCATACGTTAAATACGAATGCGATCATGTCTACGCCCGACCCACTCTCGATCAAGTTTGCCGCCCTCGCCGACCCGACCCGTCGGGCGATTCTGGCGCGTCTGTGCGAGGGCGAAGCCAGCGTCGGCGACCTTGCGAAACCCTTCGACATGAGTTTGCCCGCCGTCTCCAAGCATCTGAAAGTCCTGGAAAACGCAGGCCTCATTTCGAGGGGAAAAGAGGCGCAGTGGCGCCCCGCCCGCCTTGAGCCAGCAGGCCTCAAGGGGGTTGCAGAGTGGCTGGAGCACTATCGGCGCTACTGGGATTCCAGCTTCGATCGCCTCGATGCCTACCTGAAGAAAATCCAGAAAGGAGACCCCCGTGGTCCAGGAAACTGATGCCAACCCTTGCCATACGCCGGGCCAGCCTGCGGGCTTTGACCTCGAGCTGCGGCGTCGGTTCGACGCGCCACCGGAGAAGATCTGGCAGGCGTGGATGACCCCCGACCTGCTGAAACAATGGTTCTGTCCCCGTCCCTGGCGGGTGTCCGAAGCGACCATCGACCCCCGTCCCGGTGGCGTGTTCAACACCGTGATGAACGGACCTGACGGCGAGATCATGCCCAATACGGGCGTCTTCCTCGAGGTCGTTCCCGGCCGGAAATGGATCACGACGGACGCTTTCGCACCCGGCTGGAAGCCGACCGGCCTGCCCTTCATGGTCGCCGAGGTCACCCTGAGTCCGACCGGGGACGGCGGCACCGACTACGTCGCCATCGCCCGGCACTGGAACGCCGACACGATGGAACAGCATGAGCGGATGGGCTTCCATCAGGGCTGGGGGGCTGCTGCAGATCAGCTGGCCGAGCTGCTCAGGACGCTGTGAGAACCGACATGTCCCTGATCGACACGACCCTGCCCCCGCTGTCCGCGCTGCTGCCGCACCGGCTCGAGATGGAGCGGGCGTTCGACGCCCCGCACGCCCTCGTCTGGGCCGCGTGGACCCGCCCGGAGATGCGGGTCTGCTGGATGGGTCCGGTTGAATGGCCGATGCTGTCGGGGACGAACGACCTGCGCCCCGGTGGCCTGTGGCGGGCCTGTCTCGGCTCCATCACGACCGACGATGTCATCTGGCAGGGCGGCATGTATCGCGAGGTGGTCGAGCCGGAACGGCTGGTCTTCACCTTCCGCTGGGATGAGAGCCAGGAAGAGGGACCGCCCGCCGAGACCCTGGTGACCGTCCTCCTGCACGAACTGCCAAACGGCCGCACCCGCATGGAGTTCACCCAGGAAGGCCTCAAGTCCGAAGCCAGTCTGGACAGCCATGCCGGAGGCTGGGCCTCGACGTTCGACCGACTCGCCTCCTGGCTGCCGACGCAGACCCCCGGAACAGGACTCTGACCATGAAGATCGTGACCAGCCTGAGCTTTCCCGGCACCTGCCGCGAAGCGTTCGAGTTCTACGCCAAAGCGTTGGGCGGCCGGATCACCTTCGCCCTGACCTATGGCGATGCCCCGGCCGACATACCTGTCCCGGATCGCATCCGGAACTGGCTGATGCACTGCTGGCTGCAGGTCGGAGATCAGGCGTTGATGGGGTCAGACATGCACCCCGACTACACGCCGGACATGGACAGGGCCAAGGACGGCTTTGACGTCACGCTTCACACGGACACTCTGGAAGAGGCCCGCCGCCTGTTCGAGGCCCTGTCCGAAGGCGGCGAGATTCGGATGCCCTTTGGAGAGAGTTTCTGGTCGCCCGGTTTCGGCGGCTTTACCGACCGGTTCGGCGTGCCCTGGATGATCAACGTGACGGCACCGCCACCAGCCCTGTGAAGCATCGTGCAGGGCGGAGAGGCTGGCCGGATCAGTTCCGGTCCAGCCCGGTCGGAAAGGTGTGCCCCAGCGCCTCGGCCATGGCCTGTTGCGAGATCAGCAGGACCTGCGGCTGCTGGTGGTAGTTGTTCGACAGGACAATCACGGCCACGCTGGCCTCGGGCTGCCAGGCCGCAAGGTTGCGAAAGCCTGACCAGCTGCCGGTGTGATAGATCTCATAATCCTGAAAGGCCGGCGTGACCCTCTGCCCGAGGCGGTTGGCCATCAGGCCATAGCCCCAGGTGCGATGTGGCCGTCCGCCCCGCTCGTTGGGCTGATCGGCGGGCGAATGATCCATGATCATCCGGGCGTAGCCTTCGACGCTGAGCACTTGACCGCCATGGAGTGCGCGTTGCCAGACCAGCACATCGTCGAGAGTCGAATACAGGGCTCCCGCTCCGACGACGATCGACACATTCGGATCGCGCTGGGCTGTCAGCCCCGCCGGGAAATTCGCGTGACCAGTGACAATGCCGTGGTCGATATCCTCCTCGAGCCCCGTGTCCGCCATGCCGAGCGGTTCGAAGAAGGCCGCCTTCAGATAGGCACCGAAGCCCAGTCCACTGGCCTTCTCAACGATATCTGCGGCCAGGTTGAACCCGGCGTTGTTGTAGCGGACCTTCTCGCCCGGCACGAAGGACAGTCGATACAGTTTTGAATCCTCAGTCAGTTCACCAATCGTGGCGGGCGTCACCCGGCGCAGCCCCCAGGCCGGGCGAGCCATCAGGTCGGGGATGCCCGAGGTATGGCTGATCAGGTGGTGAATTCTCAGCGGAGCCCAGGCCTCCGGGCAGGGCTGGATCCATTTGCACACCGGGTCATCGACGCTGAGCTGACCCTCATCCTGCAGCTTCAGGATGGCGGCGGCCGTGAACTGTTTGGAAATCGAGGCGAGGCGGAAGCGGGAACCGACGGTCAAGGGCGCACCGGTGGCGACATCGGCAATACCATAGGCCTGACGGAACAGAACCTTGTCACCCCGGGCGACCAGTACAGCCCCCATGAACCGCCCCGCCTCGCCCTCACGCCGCAGACGTTCCGCCAGTTTCGGTAGATCTTCCACAACCACGGCCGGTTCGCGCGGAGGAAGCAACGGCGCATCGAGGCGTGCCCCGGCGGCAGTGGTTCGGCTAGTCAGGGCGGCAGCAAGCCCCGAACCGCCGATGAGGAGCACCGCGGCGATCAGGCTGAGGACGAGCCTGGGATGGCTCCCGGCGGTACGCGGAACATCAAACATTCGGCTTGGTAGCCAGATTTCCGGATTCGTCATCCCCGGGCATGATCGCGTTTCCGTTATCCCCGGCTGGATCCGGGGATAACGGTGGCCGGGTCAGGGTCAGACGTCGAAGTCGAGGCCGAACTGGGCGTAGAGCGCGCGGCTGTCCTGCCATTTGGGGTCGACCTTCACGGTCAGGAACAGGTGAACCGGCCTGTCCAGCAGCTCGATCAGTTCTTCCCGTGATTTCTGGCCGATCCACTTCAGGGTCTGGCCGCCCTTGCCCAGCACGATCGGCCGCTGGCTCTCGCGCTCGACATAGATGGTCTGTTCGATCCGGGCGGAGCCGTCGGCCTTCTCGTCGAAGGCGGTGGTCTCGACAGCTGCTGAATAGGGCAGTTCCTCGTGGACCCGCAGATAAACCTTCTCGCGTGTGATCTCGGCCGCCAGCACGCGGATCGGCACATCGGCCGATTGATCCTCGGGATACAGCCAGTGTCCCTCGGGCATCGACCGGGCCAACCGCTGCTTCAGGTCATCCACCCCATCCCCGGACAGAGCCGAGATCATATAGACCTCGGAGTAGACGCCGGTCTCGAACAGGGCGTGGGACAGGGCCAGCAGGGTATCGCGACGCATGCCGTCGATCTTGTTGAGCGCGAGGATCACCTGGGTCCCGGTGGACTTCAGGTTGGCGATGATGGTTTCGGTGTCCTCGGCCGAGCGGCGGTCGGCGGCCTCGCCCTGCTTGCCTTCGGAGGCGATGTGGGAGGCGGCGTCGACCAGGTGGACGACCACATCCGCATCCTGGGCCCCGCCCCAAGCCGAGGCGACCATGGCGCGGTCCAGGCGGCGGCGAGGGGTAAAGATGCCGGGGGTGTCGACCAGAACGATCTGGGCCTCGCCCTCCATGGCGATGCCGCGCACCGGAAAGCGGGTGGTCTGGACCTTCTGGGTCACGATCGAGACCTTGGACCCCGTCAGCCGGTTGACCAGCGTGGACTTGCCGGCGTTGGGCGCACCGATGATGGCGGCAAAGCCCGCGCGGGGATGGGTGGGTTCGGTCAAATCACGCCTTCACGTTTGAGCATTGCGGTCGCCGCCGCCTTTTCCGCGTCCTGACGCGAACGTCCCGGAGCGGTCAAGGGTTCGACGCCGTCGATGGAAACCTCGACCGTGAAGGTCGGGGCATGGTCGGAGCCGGTCTGGCCCACGACGCGATAGGTCGGCAGGGGACGGCCGAGGCCCTGGGCCCATTCCTGCAGGGCAGACTTGGGGTTGTTCAGGGCGCGCGGCGCAGGTGTGGCCAGTTCCTCGGCCCAGGCGTGATCGAAGACCCCACGGGCGGCGTCCAGTCCGGCATCCAGGAAAACCGCCGCCAACAGGGCCTCTACGGCATCGGCGACAACGCCTTCCTTGCGCCGACCACCGGTCTTGGACTCGCCTGGCGATAGCCTCAGGGCGTCGCCGACCTGCAGCCGCTCGCCGACCCGACCGCAGGCGTGTTTGTCGACCAGGGCATGCAGACGCGAGGACAGTTCGCCCTCATCGGCTGCCGGGAAGTCCTTGTGCAGGCGCTGGGCCACCAGCAGGCCCAGAACGCGGTCGCCGAGGAACTCCAGCCGCTCATTGTGGCGCGCGGGCTTACCGGCGGCCTTGTCGGCCCCCTCCCCCACGCTGGAATGGGTCAGGGCCCGCTCCAGCAGGGAGGGATCAAAGAAATCGTGGCCAAGGCGGCGGACCAGCTCGGCCACCGCTTCGGCCCGGACATTCGCCATCAGTCGAGAACGCGGAAGAAGCGGCTGGGCCGGATATTGGCGAACCAGCTGACCGGATTGAACAGCGAAGCGCCGGGCTCCCATGAGAACATGATGATCTCGGCCTTGCCGACCAGATTTTCGTCGGGCACCAGACCGACACCCGAGGACTGTTCAACGCGGCTGTCGATCGAGTTGTCGCGGTTATCGCCCATCATGAAATAGTGGCCCACCGGCACCTCATAGACCGGGGTGTCATCCAGATCCCCGCCCGGGCCGAAGTCCTGGACTGTGAAGCTCCGACCGCCCGGCAGGGTCTCGCGCGATTGCGTCATGGCACGCGGCCCGAACACGTCGGCGATCTCGCCCCGACTGACGACCACGTCCTCGACCGGCGCACCGTTGATATGCAGCGCATTGTTGATCATCTGGATGCGGTCGCCCGGCAGGCCGATCACACGCTTGATGTAATCCGTCTTGTCGTCACGCGGCAGTTTGAACACCACGATGTCCCCACGCTCCGGGGCGCGACCGAACACCCGGCCCTCGCCCAGCGGCAGGTTCACGGGCAGGCCCGACGAGTATTTCGAGTAGCCGTACGCCCATTTGGACACGACGATGTAGTCGCCCTCGTAGAGGTTCGGCTCCATCGAGGCCGACGGAATGGTGAACGGCTGGAACAGCAGGACCCTGAGGACAAAGGCGATCGCCAGCGCCACCACGACGGTCTTGACGATCTCGACGGCCTCACTGCCGGCCGAGCCGCCGCTATCCCCGTCATCGTCCTTGACCCGGACACGGGCCGGACCCGGGACCTTTTCCTTGCGATCGTCGAACGGCGCGTCGCCCGCATCGCTCCAGATCGGGCGCGTTCCCTCGGAAGACACGGCAGCGGCAGCGGCAGCGGTGGCGGCGGGGATCATGATGGCCTCGGGACGGGATGCAGCGGAGTCCGAAGCTGTTTCCGGCGCGGAGGCGACAGTAACCCCGGCTTCAGACGCTGCAAAGTCCGCCTCGGTGGCGTCGACCTCGCCTGCCCCGGACACAGGCCCGGCAGTCCCGACCACGGCATCGGTGTTCGAATCCGACCCGACGTCGGGCGAGGGTTCCGTCACCGGTTCGGCCCCGTCGGCCGCGAGGTCGCGCTTCTGCTCTTCGCTCATCGTGTAAAAGCCTGTCCCCGGCCGCTGGTCGCGGTCTCTTCGTCGCGCACGGGTATATACTGATTACGCCATCGGCAAGGCTTCGATCACCACGAAGGCGAGTGCGTAGGGGTGCTCGTCGGACAGGGTCAGGTGAATTCTGGCGGTGTGGCCCGGGGGTGTCAGGCGCGCCAGATGCTCCGCGGCCGGCCCGGTCAGGGCCAGGGTCGGTTGGCCGGACGGCAGGTTTACCACCCCCATGTCCTTCCAGTAGACATCGCGGCGCATGCCTGTGCCGAGGGCCTTGGCGCAGGCCTCCTTGGCCGAAAACCGCTTGGCATAGCTCCAGGCGGCATCCGGCTTTCGCTCCGAACGCGCCCGCTCGACCTCGGTGAAGCAGCGGTTGCGGAAGCGGTCGCCGAACCGTTCGAGCGAGGCCTGGATGCGCCGGATATCCGTCAGATCGGCCCCGACGCCGATAATCACGACGCCGGCTCCAGCCCCCGGGCGGCGTCCATCAGGCCGCGCATCCGGGCGATGGCTGGACCCAGACCGACGAAGATCGCCTCGCCGATCAGGAAATGACCGATGTTCAGCTCCATCACCTCGGGAATGGCCGCGACGGCGGCGACGGTGTCGTAGTCGATCCCGTGGCCGGCATGGACCTCGAGCCCCAATGCGGTGGCGCGGGTGGCCCCTGCCTGCAGCGCCCGCAACTCGGCCTCGGCCCGATCCGCATGGCCCTCGCGCACCGCGTCACAATAGGCCCCTGTGTGCAGCTCTACCACGGCTGCACCCGTGCGATGGGCGGCGTCGATCTGGGCCGGATCGGCCCCGATGAACAGCGACACGCGCGAGCCTGCATCGTTGAGGCGCGCCACCACGGGCGTGATCCAGTTATGGCCACCGGCCACGTCCAGCCCGCCCTCGGTCGTGCGCTCCTCGCGCTTTTCGGGCACCAGACAGACGGCGTGGGGGCGGTGGACAAGAGCGATGTCCAGCATCTCCTGCGTCACGGCCATCTCGAGGTTCAGGGGCTGGGCCTGCTCGCGCAGCAGGGCGGACAGCCCCTCCAGATCGGCATCGGAGATGTGGCGGCGATCCTCGCGAAGGTGGGCGGTGATCCCATCCGCCCCCGCCGCCAGCGCCTCTCGCGCCGCCCGGACCGGATCCGGCGACAGGCCGCCGCGCGCATTCCGGACCGTGGCAACATGGTCGATATTGACCCCGAGGCGGAGATGGGACGGGGTCATGCGCCCAACCGCCGGCTGCCCGGATCCTCGACCGGAAGGGCCGCCAGTTCCGGTGGCAGGGCATCGGCCGGGTACGCCGGCACGTCCAGCGTCGCCAGCGCTACCAGCGGCACACCGACATCGGCGCGACCACCGGACCGGTCGACAATACAGGCGGCGGCGACGACGTCCCCGCCCGCCTCGCGGATGGCGGCGATGCATTCGCGGCTCGACAGGCCCGTCGTTACGATGTCCTCGACCATGACGACCTTCTCGCCCGGCTCAATGTGGAAGCCGCGGCGCAGTTTGAATGCCCCACCCTCACGCTCGACGTACATCGACCGCACGTTGAGATGTTTCGCCGTCTCATAGCCGGGGATGATCCCCCCGACGGCGGGTGAGATCGCAACGTCCACGGGCCCGACGGTCGCGACGATCTTCTCCGCCAGCGCCTTGCAAAGACGGGCGCAGCGGGCCCCCTCCATGAACACCAGGTTCTTCTGCAGGAAAACCGGGCTGTGCAGGCCCGAGGACAGGACAAAATGCCCCTCACGCAGAGCGTGGGCGGCGCGGAACTCGTTCAGGACGTCTTCTGAGGTCATTCGCCGCTCATAGGCCCGCAAGCGCCACAGGTGAAGGGCGCGGACGCCTCTGCGTCAGTATTCCCGACCTTCAGCGGGCCGTTCTTCCAGATGACCGTCCTTCAGGGCGAAGACCCGGTCCATATGGCCGGCCAGTTCCATATTGTGCGTGGCGATCAGCGCGGCGACGCCGGTATCCTTGACCAGCTTCTGCAGGGTCTCAAACACGGTCTGGCTGGTGGCGGGATCCAGATTGCCGGTGGGCTCGTCGGCGAGCAGCAGCCGGGGACCATTGGCCAGGGCGCGCGCGAGGGCGACCCGCTGCTGTTCCCCGCCCGACATCTGGGCCGGCTGATGCCGGGTGCGTTCCGCCAGACCGAGTGAGGCCAGCGACGCCTCGGCGCGGGCCCGCGCCTCGGCCTCCGGATAGCCGGCGATCCGCATGGGCAGGGCGACGTTGTCCCTCGCGTCGAACTCCGGCAGCAGATGATGGAACTGATACACGAAGCCCACGCTGCGCAGTCGCAGCCGGGTCCGGGCCCGTTCGTCCAGCGCGCCCACGTCCTCGCCGTCGATGCGGATTTCACCGGACGTCGGCCGTTCCAGCAAACCGGCGGCATGCAGCAGACTGGACTTGCCCGAACCGGATGGGCCGATCAGCCCGACCAGTTCGCCCGGCTGGATGTCCAGATCGACGCCCTTCAACACCGTCAGTTCGCCCTGACCGGTCTTATAGGTGCGGGTCACGCCGCGCAGGCTGAGGACCGGACTACTCATAGCGCAGCGCCTCGACCGGATCGATGCGGCTGGCCGACCACGAGGGCGGCAGGCTGGCGACGCAGCTCATCACCAGCGACCAGACGGCAACCCAGAAGACATCGACCGGATCGACCTCGGCCGGGATGGCATCGAGCATATAGACGTCGGCGTTGAACAGCTGGACCCCCGTGATGGCCTCGAGGAAGTGCTGGATCGAGCCGATGTTCAGACAGAACAGCAGGCCCAGCGTCAGGCCCGCCAGCGTTCCAGCGACGCCGATCGTGGCCCCGGCCATGAAGAAAATGCGCAGGATCGAGGACGGACTGGCCCCGATGGTCCGCAGAATGGCGATGTCGCGGCCCTTGTTCTTCACCAGCATGACGATGCCGGAGATGATGTTCATGGCGGCGATGGCGACCACCAGCCCCAGGATGATGCTCATGGCCACCCGCTCGACCCGCAGCGCCCCCCAGAAGGCCGCCAGACGGCCGCGCCAGTCCTGAACGAAGGCCCCCGGCCCTGCGGCCGTCGCGATTGGCTCCAGATAGTCCGCCACCCGGTCGGGGTCGTTGACCTTGATTTCGATCAGGTCCCAGACACCCTCCTTGCCGAAGAACAGTTGCGCCTGTTCCAGCGGCATGAAGATGAAGGCCCGATCGTAGTCGGCCGCACCCGAGGTGTAGGTCCCGCCGACGATATAGGTCTTCTCCAGACCGCCCAGATTCCCGAAGGCCGAATCGGCCCCGGTCGGCGAATAGACCTGGATCGGATCACCGACCCGCAGACCCAGTTGGTCCGCCAGCGCCTGACCGATCAGAATATTGTCACCCCCATAGGCACCACGGCCGAAACTGGCCCGCGCCTCGGCCGACATGCTGGACGAGACATAGGACATGGTCCCCAGATCCTCGGGACGCAGGCCGCGTACAAAGGCTCCGGTCGTCTGGCCTCCCGCGCGGATCAGGGCCTGGGACTCGGTCAGTGGCGAGACGCTCTGGACGCCCGGGACGGCCCGCAACCGGTCGATCACAGCATCACGATCGAACGCACCGAGGACCTCGCCCTGGATATAGACGTGGCCGTTGAAGGACAGCATCCGGCCCAGCAGCTCGTTGCGGAAGCCGGACATGATGCTCATCACGCTGATCAGCACGGCGACAGCCAGCATGATGCCGACAAAGCTGATGATGGCGATGGTTGCGACGCCGCCTTCCTTGCGTTTGGCACGCAGGTACCGGAGCGCCAGACCGATTTCCCACGCCGAGAAGGCCCCGGCGGGTTTGGGCATGCCGGACGGCGTCACGGTCAACCGATGCGCTCCATGGCCTGATCCAGCGGCAGGGTCGACTTCTCGCCGGTCGCACGGCGTTTCAGCTCGACCACGCCCTCGGCCACGCCCTTGGGCCCGATGGTCAGCTGCCACGGGATGCCGATCAGGTCGGCGGTAGCGAACTTGCCGCCCGGGCGTTCGTCGGTGTCGTCATAGAGCACCGACTTGCCGGCCGCCTCCAGCGCCTCGACGGCCGCCTCGCAGGTCTCGCAGACCGACGGATCGTTGGCGCGCAGATTGATGACCACCACGTCGAACGGGGCAACGGCGTCGGGCCAGATGATGCCGGCGTCGTCATGGCTCGCCTCGATAATCGCCCCCAGCAGACGCGACACCCCGACTCCGTAGGATCCCATATGGACCTCGGTGTCCTGACCGTCGGGTCCGGCCACCTTCGCCTTCATCGGGGCGGAGTATTTGGTCCCGAAATAGAAGATGTGCCCCACCTCGATCCCGCGCGCGGTCAGCCGGTCGGCCTCCGGCGTCTGACTGTCGAACAGGGCGGCGTCGTGCATCTCCTCGGTCGCGGCGTAGAGCGAGGTCCGCTCATCGACGATGGACTGGAGGTCGTTCCAGTCCAGGTCGGTCCCCGGTGCCGGCATCTCGACCAGCTGGCGATCGCAGAAAACCTGGCTCTCGCCGGTGTCGGCCAGGACGATGAACTCATGGCTCAGATCGCCGCCGATCGGGCCGGTGTCGGCTCGCATCGGGACAGCCTTCAGACCCATCCGGGCAAAGGTGTTCAGATAGGCGACGAACATGCGGTTATAGGCCCGCCGGGCCGCCGCCTCGTCGATGTCGAAGGAATAGGCGTCCTTCATGAGGAACTCGCGCCCGCGCATCACGCCGAAGCGGGGGCGGCGCTCGTCGCGGAATTTCCACTGGATGTGAAACAGGTTCAGCGGCAGCGCCTTGTAGCTCTTCACGAAGCTACGGAAGATGTCGGTGATCATCTCCTCGTTCGTGGGGCCGTACAGCAGCTCGCGTTCATGCCGGTCGGTGATGCGCAGCATCTCCGGGCCATAGGCGTCATAACGGCCGCTCTCGCGCCACAGGTCGGCTAGTTGCAGCGTCGGCATCAACACCTCGACGGCCCCGGCCCGCTCCTGCTCCTCGCGGACGATCTGCTCGATCCGGTTCAGGACACGCAGGCCCAGCGGCAGCCAGGCATAGATGCCGGCGGCCTCCTGCTTGATCATGCCGGCGCGCAGCATCAGCTGATGCGAGACGATCTGGGCGTCGGAAGGCGCCTCTTTGAGGGTCGGCAGGAAATAGCGCGACAGGCGCATGGAACGGTCCTTGTTCGGGGGCCTCTGCTGTAGCCCGTGCGGGCGAACCTTGGCAACGCGATGGCAGCGGTTTGACAGGGGCTCGAACTCATGCTTTGTCATTTAAAGTGCTTTTTCAACAGGAGAACTTGATGACCCACCTTTTCCTTGCTGCTCTTGCGGCCGCCACCCTTCCTGCCGTTGCTGTCGCCGGGACCGTGGAGGTCCGACTGACCGGAGCCCAGCCCGGCGGCCCGGTTATGGTTCAACTGTGTTCCGAGGCCGAAGGCCTGATGCAATGCGCCCGGACGGCCACGGTGCAGGCCCGGAATGGTGTCGCCGTCGCCCGGTTCGAGAACGTGCCCGCCGGGCGCTGGGGCGTCGCGGCCTTTCAGGATGTGAACTCCGATGGTCGCCTCGGCTTTGGCATGATGGGCCGTCCGGATGAGCCCTGGGGCTACAGCCGCAACGCGCCCGCCGTGATGGGCCCCCCGGCCTTCCGGGATGCTGGGGTCAACGTCACCGACGCCGGCGGCGTCATTCCGGTCCGGCTGGGGCTCTGAGCGCCATGAACCTTGATCTCGTGCCGCTGGGCTGGGTGCACAGTCTGGCCTGTCTGATCGCCCTTGGCACCGGGGCCTTTGTCTTCGCGACAGCCAAGGGGACCCACCGCCATCGTCAACTGGGTCAGATCTTCGTCGTTTCCCAGATCATCCTCAACCTGACGGCTCTGGGCATCTATCAGCTCGGGACCTTCTTCTTTCCCCATGTGCTGGCGATCATCACGCTCGTGCTGATCGCCGCCGGCTGGGGATCCGCCCGACTGATCCGCCGTCACGTCGTGTGGAAGCACGTCCACCTGTCGAGCATGATCCTCAGCTACTACCTGCTGATCGGCGGCGGGGTGAATGAGGTGTTCCTGCGCATCGACGCCATGCGGGACCTCGTCAGCCGCGAGGGCGGGCAGCTGATCAACATGACCCACGGCGTGGTCATGCTGGTGTTTCTGATCCTGCTGCTGGGCTGGAATGCGACGGAAATCGTGCGGACCCTTCTCCGCCGCCGTCGCTCGACCCTGTCTGCCGCCTAGGGAACCGGTGGGGCCAGGTCCGGCAGCGGCATCCAGCCGATGAAGACCAGCCCCATCACCCCGGCCCACAGGATCAGCGAGACCCAGGTCGTGGTGATGAACTTCCGCTTCAGGTTGGGCGTCTTCGGTGCACCCCACTGGCTGCCGTCGGTCGGCGGCTCATGGGTCTCGGCCGAGGTGCCCAGCGGCAGGACGGCGAACAGCACCACCCACCAGCAGACGATGTAGATGGCGAACATGGTCACGGGACCGATGGGCATCAGTGTGTCTCCTTGGGTGTTTCCATCAGCTCGACCAGCACCCCGCCCATGTCCTTCGGGTGAAGGAACAGGATGGGTGTGCCGTGGGCCCCGATGCGAGGTTCACCAGTCCCCAGCAGGGTGGCACCCCTGGCCCGCAAGGCGTCGCGGGCGACGAGGATGTCCTCGACCTCGAAACAGACGTGGTGTTGTCCACCCTTCGGGTTTTTGGCCAGAAACCCGTGGATGGGGCTGTCGTCGCCGAGCGGTTCGATCAGTTCGATCTGGCTGTTGGGCAGGTCGATGAAACAGACCCGCACGCCCTGGGCCGGCAGGTCGAACGGCTCACCCGCCCGCGTCGCCCCCAGCAGGTCACGATACAGTGCAACACTGGCCTCGATGGAGGGTGTGGCGATGCCGATATGGTTCAGGCGACCGATCATGCCTGTCGCTATGGCCCCTCGCCCGATCCCGGGCAAGCGGCACCCAGCCCCGGAGCCCGCAGCGCCAGCAGGATGGATCGTCGCACCTCGGCCGACATCAGACCTGCATCGTCGAGGATGCAGCCGACCACGGTGTTCGAGTTGGGGGCCAGCAGACCGTAGGGCTGGTCCAGCGCATCCAGCCGCCGCCGCGCCACCTCCAGCGCCGCCGGTGCCGCGGCGACCACCTGCGGGTCACGACTGACGAGGGTCATCTCGTGCAGCGCCTCCCCCGAACTGGGGAAGTCGTAGGCGTCGTCATCATAGGGCGTGAGCCGGGCCGTCAGCCGGCCCGGTGAGTCCGTTTCGCCCGGGAACTTGCCGTCCTGACTGGCCGAGAACACCATCGCCTCCCCCGCCTCGGGCACCACGAGAATGTAGGCGTGGCGCGGGAACAGCAGATAGTGCGCCAGCCATTTGGTCACCCAGACCATCGGGGCATCATCGGGGCCAAGCGCATGGGCCCCGGCATAGATTCCAGGCGGCAGGACACGGCTGTCGACCCGCCCGTTCACGGCCTGCATCCGGTCGATCATGACCTGATCCAGCAGGAAGGTGCCACCGTCCAGCGCGGTCTCGAAATGGGCCCGGATATCGGCCGGCGCGGGATCCGTCCCCAGTCTGCCGCCATGAATGACGCGGAACGCTTGATCCGTCGTCGGCTGCTCGCCCGGGGTGCTGAACCACAGCACCCCCAGCTCATGAGCGGTCCGGGCCACCGGATCCTCGCCGCGAAAGGTCGACAGGCTGAGCGCCAGATTGACGACGGCGAACAGGACGACGAACCCGGCCAGCCCCTCCCCCGCGATCACGACCCATTTACGCCAGCCGGTCAGCGGATAGCGGGCCTTGCGGACGCGCTGCTTCAGCCGGCGCGCCCTGTCCCGAACCCGGTCCGAAACGCGCCGGCTCATGGCATCAGAGCCTCAGGATGACCGTTTCAACGATCGGACGGCGATCCCAGATCTGCTGGGACGCCTTCTTCAGCACCCGTCCGACGGCGGCCTCGACCACCATGTCGTCGTCCCTGGCCTCGCCCTTCAGGCCATTGACGGCCTGTTCGACCCGCTCGGCCAGATCGTCCAAGGCGTCGCCCAGCGGCGTGACCTCATCGCCCGGCAGGCCGATGCCACGCACATCGATGTCGCTGACGATCTTGCCCCGCTTGTCCATGGCGAAACTGACGACCAGCACGCCGTTGGTCGAGGCGTGGCGACGCTCCCGCAGGGCCTCACCCTTCTCGGTCACCACCATGCCGCCGTCGACATAGAGACGACCGTTCGGCACCTCATCGATGATGGCCGCCTTGCCAGGGGCGAGGCGGACAAGGTCACCGTTCCGGGGCGTCACGGTCTCCTGCACGCCCAGATCGCGGGCGAGGGCCGCATGCTCCATCAGGTGGCGCCGCATGCCGTGGGTCGGGATCGCGACGCGCGGCCGGGCCCAGGCGTACATCTGGCGGATCTCGTCACGGCAGGGGTGGCCCGAGACGTGGATGCCGGGGTGATCCTTCTCGGTGTAAAGGCGCACGCCCCGGTCGGCGAGCCGGTCCTGCAGGTCAGCGATGGCCAGTTCGTTGCCCGGGATGATCCGCGACGAGAACAGGCAGTGATCGCCGGCACCCAGCTTGATGAAGGGGTGCGATCCGTCGGCGATGCGCGACAGGGCCGCGCGATCCTCGCCCTGGCTGCCGGTGCACAGATACAGGATCTCGTCGGCGGGCCAGTGCCTCGCCTCATCCTCAGAGAGGATGGCGCGGCTCTCGTTGAACAGGCCGACGTGTTTGGCGGCGGCGGTGATGCGGTGCATGGACCGTCCGGCCAGGGCCACGCGCCGCCCCGCCCTGTCCGCCGCCTTGATCACGCTGACCATACGGGCGACGTTGGAGGCGAAACAGCCGACCGCGATCTTGCCCTTCTTCAGGCTGCCGATCAGCTTGATCAGGCCGTCCTGGGCCTCCAGCTCCGACCCCGCCTCGCCCTCGACGAAGACGTTGGTGGAATCGCAGACCATGGCCAGCAGGCCCTCGTCGCCCATCTTCTGGATGGCGGCAATGTCGGTGGGCTTGCCGATGACCGGGTTGGGATCCAGCTTCCAGTCGCCGGTATGGAACACCGTGCCCAGGGGCGTGGTGATCTTCAGGCCGTTCGGCTCGGCGATCGAATGGGTCATGGTGATGAAGTCGACCTGGAACGGCCCCAGGTCGACGTGCCCGCCCAGCGGCACCTCGATGATCTTGACGTCCTTCAGGATGCCCGCGTCGCGCAGCTTTTCGCGGATCAGGAAGGCGGTGAAGGGCGTGGCGTAGAGCGGAGCCTTGATCCGGCTCCACAGCCAGCCGAGGGCCCCGATGTGGTCCTCGTGCGCATGGGTCAGGACGATGCCCTTGATCGTCTCGCCTTCAAGGAAGGAGGGATCAGGCACAATAATGTCAACGCCCGGCGTCGACTGGTCGCCGAAGGTCACGCCGACATCGACGATCATCCACTGACGGTT
This sequence comes from Caulobacteraceae bacterium, assembly GCA_019748095.1. Taxonomy (GTDB): domain Bacteria; phylum Pseudomonadota; class Alphaproteobacteria; order Caulobacterales; family Caulobacteraceae; genus Brevundimonas. The sequence goes on from JAIEQA010000019.1 coordinate 29,428, forward strand.
GTCTGCGGGGCCGTAGCCGTAGCAGTTGAGGTTCATTCCGACCTCGCCCGAGCCGCCCAGCGGCAGGAAGACGAGTTCGTCGTTCGATTTGATTTTGGTCATGTGTCCGTCAGGTGGGTATTGCGGCGCCAGATTTCGAGTAGGCCGCGGATGGTCAGGTCCGGGTCGAACCGGTCGATGCTTTCGGTTGCGCCTTCAAAAAGGGAGGCCACGCCCCCGGTTCCGACGACGGTCATGGGTGCGCCCCATTCGGCCTTGATCCGATGGACCATGCCTTCAATCAGGCCGACATAGCCCCAGAAGACGCCGGACTGCATATTGGACACGGTGTCCTTGCCGATCACACGCTCGGGGCGCTGGATGGCGATGCGCGGCAGCATGGCGGCCGCCTCATGCAGCGCCTGAAGGCTGAGATTGATCCCCGGGGCGATGGCCCCACCCTCAAAGGCCCCGTCTGCGGCCACGACATCGAAGGTGGTTGCGGTGCCCGAATCGATGACGATCAGATCACCGGGATAGGCCAGATGGGCCCCGATGGCGTTCACCAGCCGGTCCGCCCCTGCCTCACTGGGCTTGGTGATACGCACCGGGATTCCCAGCGCGACATTGTCACCGATGACCAGCGGTTCAACGTTCAGATAGCGCCGGGACAGGTTTTTCAGGTTGAAGATCGACTGGGGCACGACGCTGGAGATGATGCAGCCGTCCAGCGACGACAGGTCGATCCTGCGCATGGTCAGCAACTGCGTCAGCCAGACCGCATATTCGTCCGCCGTCCGGCTGGCCTCCGTCGCGGTCCGCCATTGGGCGATCCAGTTCTCGCCGTCGTGCACGGCGAACAGCGTATTGGTATTGCCCTGCTCAATGGCCAGCAGCATCAGGCAGCCTCTCCGAAGAAGACGTCACCGGCCGAGATCAGACGCAACGCGCCATCGGCGGTCCGCAGGCGCAGCGCCCCGTCCGGCGCGACCCCGTCGGCGATACCCGTCACCGTCTCATGACCCAGCCGGGCCATACAGGGGCCGTCCAGCCCTTGTGTCCGGGCCGTCCAGGCGTCGAGAACGGGCTGGAAGCCGAAGCGGTCCCAGCGATCCTGCCATACCGTGAAGGCCCCGGCCAGAACGCCGGCCGCTGCCTCGACCGGCGGCGGGTAGGCGATGTCGGGGCGCAGGTGGGCCGCCAGACTGGTCGCCGGCCGCTCGGTGCCGTCCGGCGCATGGGCCAGATTGACCCCGATCCCGACCGCCAGCCACAGGGCCCCCGAGGCGTGAGCCCCGGACTCGATCAATATTCCGGCGGCCTTCTGGCCCCCGATCAGGACGTCGTTGGGCCATTTGATGCTGACCGAACCCGGCACGGCGAAAGCATCAAGCAGATCCGCGACGGCGAGAGCGGCGACAAAGGTCACCTGCGCCGCCTCGGCCGGCACCTTCTGCGTCAGAAACAGCAAGGTCGAGAACAGGTTTCCGGTCTCGCTCTCCCAGTTGCGCCCCCGGCGACCCCGACCGGCGGACTGTCGCCGGGCCACGATCCATTGGCACGCAGTCTCTCCGGCCTCGGCGCGCCGACGGGCCTCGGCGTTGGTGGAGTCGATCGCGTCGAGAATGTGGAGGGCGGGCGACACCGCCCTAGCCCGGTCCGAACCCGGAGGCGGCGATACGGGTCAGGGGCTCCAGCCAGGTCAGGCCGACGATCACCAGCGGGAAGGAAAAGGCTGCGCAGGCCCAGCCGATCCACTGCGCCTCGACCGGAGCCTTGTCGGTCTTCGCCACGCCTTCGGGGGCCGGATCGAACCACATCAGCTTGATGATGCGCAGATAGTAGAAGGCCGCCACGACCGAAGCCACCAGACCCGCCGCCGCCACCATCCAGTAGCCGGACGAGGCCGCCGCGCCGAAGACATAGTATTTGCCCCAGAAGCCCGAGAACGGCGGCATCCCCAGCACCGACAGCGACAGGACCGTGATCGCGATCGCGGTGACCGGCCGATCCTGCTTCAGCCCCGCCAGATCGGCGATATTGCGGATCGGGCGGCCGTTGCGGCTGAGCGACAGCAGGATGGCGAAAAAGCCGAGGGTGTCGATCATGTACAGGGTCATGAACAGGACCATGGCCTGCAGCCCCTGTTCGGTGCCGGCCGCGATGGCCAGCAGGGCGTATCCGATGTTGGCGATGGAGGAATAGGCCAGCAGGCGCTGGATGTCCTTCTGCACCAGACCGCCCCAGGCCCCGACCACGAAACTGGCCAGAGCAATCAGGATCAGCACCTGGGCCCACTGGTCATGGGCCTGAAGGAAACCCTCCGACAGGGCCCGGCCGAACAGCACCATGGCCGCCATCTTGGGGGCCGTGGTGAAGAAGGCCACGACGGGCGTGGGTGCCCCCTCATAGACATCGGGCGTCCACATGTGGAACGGGGCGGCAGAGACCTTGAACGCCAGACCACAGATCAGGAACACAAGGCCGAAGATCAGGCCCGGTCCCGGATTGGCCGTCGCATAGGCGGCGATATCCTCGAACCGCATGGATCCCGAGAAACCGTAGATCAGGCTTGAGCCGTACAGCAGCAGGCCGGACGACAGGGCCCCCAGCACGAAATACTTCAGCCCGGCTTCCGAGGCCTTCAGGTCATCGCGGTGATAGGCGGCGAGGACATAGAGGGCCAGCGAGTGCAGCTCGACCCCGACATAGAGGGAGATCAGGTCGCCCGAGGACACCATCATCCCCATGCCGACAGCGGCCAGCACGATCAGGATGGGATATTCGAACCGGGCAATGCCGTTCCGCTGCATCCAGCCCCCGCCGAGAATGACGGCCACGGCCGAGGCGAGGTAGATGGCAACCTTGGCATAGAGCGCCAGCGGATCGGCAACATAGGCCCCGTTGAAGGCGGTGCCCAGCGGTCCGGTCGCGGCGACCGCCGCCGCTCCGATCAGCAGGGCCACGGACAGGATGGAGATCAACCGCGCGGACTTCTCACCGATAAAGGCCCCGAGCAGCAGCAGCACGAGGGCCCCGATCGCGAGCGACAGCTCCGAGGCGGCGAGGTTCAGGGCATAGGACAGGTCAGGCATGGTCTCTCACCCGCCGGTCGCGAGGCGCCAGGCGCCGATGACGGCGTCGACGGAAGGGGCGGTATAATCCAGCACAAGGCCAGGCTGAACGCCCAGCCAGATCGTGCCGACGATCAGCGGGACGAAGATCACCAGTTCGCGCAGGTCGATGTCCTTGATGGTCGCCAGCGCCGGATTGGTGATCTCGCCGAACATGACGTTGCGATACAAGGTCAGGGCATAGACCGCCGACAGGACGATCCCGGTGGCGGCCACGAACGCCGCCCAGGTCGAGGCCTGGTAGACGCCTGTCAGGGTCAGCATCTCGCCGATGAAGCCCGAGGTGCCCGGCAGGCCGACATTGGCCATGGTGAACATCAGGAAGATGGCGGCGTACCAGGGCATCCTGTTGGTCAACCCGCCATAGAAGGCGATCTCGCGGGTGTGCATCCGGTCATAGACGACGCCGACGCAGAGGAAGAGCGCGCCCGAGATCAGGCCGTGGCTCAGCATCTGGAAGATCGCCCCCTGCATCCCCTGGGCGTTGCCGGCGAAGATGCCCATGGTCACGAAACCCATGTGGGCCACGGAGGAATAGGCGATCAGCTTCTTGATATCGGTCTGACGGAAGGCGACCAGCGAGGTATAGACAATGGCGATCACCGACAGGGTGAAGACCAGCGGCCGGTACAGAACCGAAGCATCCGGGAACATCGGCACATTGAACAGGATGAAGCCGTAGCCCCCCAGCTTCAGCAGGATGCCGGCCAGGATGACCGACCCCGCCGTCGGGGCCTGGACGTGGGCATCCGGTAGCCAGGTGTGGACCGGCCACATCGGCATCTTGACCGCGAAGGAGGCGAAGAAGGCCAGCCACAGGATCGACTGGGCCTGCGGACCGAAAGCATACTCCTTCAGCGCCGGGATCGACGTGGTGCCCGCCTCATTGGCCATCCACAGCATGGCCAGCAGCATCAGGACGGACCCCAGCAGGGTGTAGAGGAAGAACTTGTAGGCGGCGTAGATCCGGTTCGCTCCGCCCCACACCCCGATGATGATGAACATCGGCACCAGAGTGCCCTCGAAGAAGATGTAGAACAGGAACAGGTCCAGCGAGGTGAAGACCCCGATGACCAGGGTTTCCAGTACCAGGAAGGCGATCATATAGTCGGAGACGCGCGTCTCGATCGTCTTCCAGCTGGCCAGGATGCAGATCGGCATCAGGAAGGCGGTCAGCAGGACGAACAGGATCGACACCCCGTCGACGCCCAGATGGTAACTGGCCCCGGCGAACCAGGCGAAATTCTCGACGAACTGATAGGCCGGGTTCGAACTGTCGAACGTCAGCACCAGCACGGTCGCAACCGCCAGTGTCAGCAGGGTGGTGATCAACGCGCCCCAGCGGGCGATGCCGTCCTGCCCGGACGGCGAAAGCAGACGCCCCAGCAGGATCAGACCCGCCCCGACCAGAGGCAGGAAGGTCACGACGCTCAGGATATAGGGGATCGCACCCATCTTATGCGCCCCAGGCGTAGATGGCGAAGGCGAGCAGCACGGCCACGCCGAGCAGCATCACGAACGCATAGTGATACAGATAGCCGGACTGCAGCTTCGCCAGCCGAGCCGCCGATTTCAGCGACGCCCAGGCCGCGCCGTTCGGGCCAAGCCCGTCGATGATCTTCACATCGCCGACCTTCCAGAACAGGTCGCCCAGCGCACGGACACCCTTGACGAAGACGACGTCGTAGAGCTCGTCGAAATACCATTTGTTGTAGAGGAAGCTCCACAGCGGCCCGCGTTTGTCGGCCATCCGCTTCGCCAGTCCCTCACGCAGGACGTAGTAGTAGGCGGCGATCGCAGCCCCCAGCAGGGTGACCACCAGAGGCGACCACTTCACCCATTTCGGCACTTCATGGCTGTCATGCAGGACGTGATTGCCGGCCGCGTTGAAGATCGCACCGCGCCAGAAATCGGTCTCGTAATAGCCGATGAAATGCGGCGCGAACACAAACCCGGCGGCGACCGCACCGATCGACAGCAGGATCAGCGGCACCAGCATGACCCACGGGCTCTCATGCGGCTTCAGCGGGCCGTGATGTCCGTGTCCGTGGTCGTCATGGACGTGATCGCCATGGGCATGATCGTCGTGGGTGTCATGGGGGTGGTCGTCATGGGCGTGGGCGTGGTCGTCTTCCTTCCACGCCGGCTTGTTGTGGAAGGTCATGAAGATCAGCCGCCACGAATAGTAGCTGGTCAGGGCCGCCGCGAAGAGGCCGACCACGAAGGCGAAATAGCCTGCAGCCGAGTGGCCGGTGGTGGCCGCCGCATAGGCGCTCTCGATGATCGAATCCTTGGAATAGAAGCCGGCGAAGCCGCCGATTTCCGGAATGCCCAGGCCGGTGATGGCGATCGTGCCGATCATCATGACCGCATAGGTGACCGGCAGCAGCTTCCACAGCCCGCCCATCTTCCGCATGTCCTGCTCGTGATGCATGCCGTGGATCACCGAACCGGCCCCCAGGAACAGCAGGGCCTTGAAGAAGGCGTGGGTGAACAGGTGGAACATGGCGGATTCGTAGACGCCGACGCCCGCCGCAAAGAACATGTAGCCCAGCTGCGAACAGGTCGAATAGGCGATGACCCGCTTGATGTCGTTCTGCATCAGGCCGACCGTCGCGGCATACAGGGCCGTGACCGCACCGACGATGGCGATGATCAGCGAGGCCGTCGGGGCGTACTCGTAGATCGGCGACAGCAGGCAGACCATGTAGACGCCGGCGGTGACCATGGTCGCGGCGTGGATCAGGGCGGACACTGGCGTCGGGCCCTCCATGGCGTCGGGCAGCCAGGTGTGCAGGAAAAACTGGGCCGACTTGCCCATGGCGCCGATGAACAGCAGCACCCCGGCCAGATCCAGCGCCGACCAGGTGTGTCCGAGGAACGCCCACCCCTGCCCCTGCTGCGCCGCGATCAGCGGGAACAGTTCGGCGAACTCGATGGTGCCGAACATCCAGAAGACGGTGATGATGCCGAGCGCGAAGCCGAAGTCGCCGACGCGGTTGACGACGAAAGCCTTGATGGCGGCAGCACTGGCCGTGGACTTCTTGAACCAGAATCCGATCAGCAGATAGGAGGCCAGGCCCACCCCTTCCCAGCCGAAGAACAGCTGCATGAAGTCGGCGGCGGTGACCAGCGCCAGCATGGCGAAGGTGAACAGCGACAGATAGGCGAAGAAGCGCGGCTTCGAGTCGTCCTCGGCCATGTATCCCCAGGAATACAGGTGCACGAGCGAGGACACGCTGGTGACGACCACCAGCATGACCGCCGACAGGGCGTCGATGCGGATCGACCAGCTGGACTGGAAATCGCCGACATTGATGAACGGCGCGACGGTGACGGTGAAGGGCTCAAGCTGGCCCCAGGTCCACTGGCCAAACACGATCCAGGCGACCACGCACGAGAAGAAGAGCAGACCGGTGGTTATAGCCTGGGACGGAATGTTGCCGATGCGGCGGCCGAAGAAGCCGGCGACGGCGGCACCAAGCAGCGGGGCGAAAACCCCCAGGGTGACAAGCAGTTCGAGAGTCACGATCAGCCCTTCATCACGCTGGCGTCGTCAACCGCGATGTCGCCGCGGTTGCGGAAGAAGGTCACCAGAATGGCGAGGCCGACGGCGGCCTCGGCTGCCGCCACGGTCAGGATGAACATGGCCATGATCTGCCCCGACACATCGTTCAGATAGGCGGAGAAGGCGACGAAGTTGATGTTCACGGCCAGCAGGATCAGCTCGACCGACATCAGGATGATGATGACGTTCTTGCGGTTCACGAAGATGCCGAAAACCCCGATGGTGAACAGCATCGCGCCCACCGCCAGATAGTGCTGCAGGGTGACGTCCATCAGCGCAGTTCCTTGCCGGTGACGCCGACGCCGGTTGCGACGCCCTTGATCTCGACCGAGGTCTTGCGGTCACGATTGGTCTGGGCCCCCGGGTCCTGACGGCGCACGGACGGCCGCTTGCGCAGGGTCAGGATGATCGCGCCGATCATGGCGATCAGAAGCACGATTCCCGAGGCCTGGAAGATGTAGACGTAGTCGGTGTAGAGGACCCGCCCGATCGCCTCGACATTGGAGGTCTCGGCCGTGGCCACGGCGGGCGCGACGGCATCGGCTGCGGCCCCACCCTGGACCACCACGATCGAGATCATGATCATCTCCGCCAGCAGGATCCCCGCGACGATCGCCGCCAGAGGCAGATAGGTGGCATAGCCCTCGCGAAGGCGCACGAAGTCGACGTCCAGCATCATGACGACGAACAGGAACAGCACCGCCACCGCGCCGACGTAGACGACCACCAGAAGCATGGCGAGGAACTCGGCCCCGAGCAGGACGAAGAGTCCCGCCGAGGAGAAGAAGGCCAGAATGAGCCAAAGGACGCTGTGCACAGGGTTGCGCGCGGTCACGACCAGCAGGCCTGACGCGACGGCCACCGCCGAGAGCAGATAGAAGGCTATGCCTTGCAGCATGGGAGGCTTTCGCCCTTTCCGAAATGGTGCGGCGCAATCGCCGCACCTCTTAGACAGCGTTCGCTCCAAAATGAAGCGACCAATTCCACTTCCCTCCCCCGAACGGAGAGGACCGGGCGTCACCGATACGGCGCGTCCAGCTCCAGATTCTTCGCAATCAGTCTTTCCCAGCGGTCGCCGTTATCCAGCAGCCTCTGCTTGTCGTAGTAGAGTTCCTCGCGCGTCTCCGTCGCGAACTCATAGTTCGGGCCCTCGACGATCGCGTCCACCGGACAGGCCTCCTGGCACAGGCCGCAATAGATGCATTTGACCATATCGATGTCGTAGCGGGTCGTGCGACGGCTGCCGTCGCTGCGCGGCTCTGATTCGATCGTGATCGCCTGGGCCGGACAGATGGCCTCGCACAGCTTGCAGGCGATGCAGCGTTCCTCGCCATTGGCATAGCGGCGCAGGGCATGCTCGCCCCGGAACCGCGGCGACTGGGGATTGCGCTCGAACGGATAGTTGACCGTGTGTTTGGGCCGGAAGAATTCGCGCATGGTCAGGCCGAACGCGCCGACCAGATCGATCAGCATCGCGCCCTTCGCGGCCTGGGCGATACGGGTGATCATCGAATGGGGTCTCCGGGACGGCGGCAGTCGCGGCGATAGCGATCCGTGTCGGTTTTGATGATGGCGCACAGACGCTGGCGTTCGGCCTCGCGGCGTTCGATGTTCTCCTGTCGCCGCTCCCACTGGACCGGAGAGGCGGGATCGGCCTCCCACGGCTGGGGGAAGGTGCAGGCGGCGAGCCCGAGGGCGGTCAGGGAGAGGGCGATCGTCCGGATCATGATCCCACCGCGAAGACACGCCAGGCCGACACGATCACCACCGCCACCAGCGATGTCGGCAGGAAGATCTTCCAGCCCAGCCGCATCAGCTGATCGTAGCGATACCGGGGCACGAAGGTCTTCACCATGGCGAACATGAAGAACCAGAAGACGATCTTGACGAAGAAAACGAGGAACAGGAACAGGTTGGCCAGGATCACCGGCCAGGTATCGAGCCCGATCAGGTCGGTGTCGAACCCGGGGTTCCAGCCGCCGAAGAACAGCAGGCTGATCATGGCGCACATGAAGATGATGTTCACGTACTCGCCCATCATGAACAGCAGATAGGGCGTCGAGGAATACTCGACCTGGTAGCCGGCGACGAGTTCCGACTCGGCCTCTGGCAGATCGAACGGCGGGCGGTTGGTCTCGGCCAGGGCCGAGATGAAGAACATGATCGCCATTGGGAACATCACGATCACCGTCGGCCAGGTGTCTGCCCCGCCACCGAAGGCGAACCAGTTCCAGATCCAGCCTTCCTGGGCGGTCACGATGGCCGTCAGGTTCATGGTCCCGGCCAGCAGGATCACATTGATGATGATCAGACCGATGGAGACCTCATAGGACACCATCTGCGCCGCCGACCGCAGCGATCCGAGGAAGGGATATTTCGAGTTGGAGGCCCAGCCTCCCATGATGATGCCGTAGACGCCCAGCGAGCTGATCGCGAAGACGTACAGGATCCCGACGTTCAGGTCGGAGATGACCCAGCCCGGCGCGAACGGCATCACCGCCCACGTCGCGAAGGCGAACATCACTGTCAGGATGGGGGCCAGCAGGAAGACGAACTTGTCCGCACCGGCCGGGACCACAATCTCCTTCAGGACGAACTTGATCATGTCGGCGAAGGACTGAAGCAGGCCGAACGGACCCACCACATTGGGGCCCTTGCGCATCATTACCGCTGCCCAGATCTTGCGGTCGGCCAGCAGCAGGAAGGCCACGGCCAGCAGGATGCCGACGGTGACCAGCAAGACGGCACCGGTGGTTGCCAGGGTCCAGCCGACAGGGGTGGTCCAGAAACTCTCGGTCATCGGCTACTCCGCCGCCAGCAGGACCGGAGCGATGCGCAGGGCACTCAGCTCGGCCATGGTCGCACTGGCGCGCGCGATCGGGTTGTTCAGATACGGGTCGGTGACCGCAGGGACGAAGGCGACATCGCCCAGCTCGCCCTTGCGGCCCAGTCCGGCCACATCGAACGATTCGGCCGGTGCCCGATAGTCGATCCGGCCGAAGGTCGGATGATCGGCCATCAGCTTGCTGCGCAGCTGGTCCAGGGTGTCATAAGGCAGGGTGTGGCCCACCCGCTCGGACAGGGCGCGCAGGATGGCCCAGTCCTCCTTGGCCTCGCCTTTCGGGAAGACGGCCCGTTCGGCCATCTGCACCCGGCCCTCGGTGTTGACATACAGGCCCGACTTCTCGGTCCAGGCCGCGCCCGGCAGGATGACATCGGCGGTGTGGGCCCCACGGTCGCCGTGGCTGCCCAGATAGACCTTGAACGCCTTCGACGGTCCGGTCTCGATCTCGTCCGCCCCCAGCAGGAACAGCACATCCAGCGCGCCTGGCTGGACCATCTCGTGGGCGCTCAGGCCCCCGGCGGCCGGGACGAATCCCATATCCAGACCACCGACGCGAGCGGCGGCATGGTGCAGGATGTTGAACCCGTTCCAGCCGTCCTTCACCACACCGGTCTTGGCCGCCAGCTTGCCCAGCGCCGCCAGCACGGCCGGCCCGCCGGGACCGGTCAAGGCCCCGGTGCCGATGACGATGGCAGGACGCTCGGCCCCGCTCAGGGCATCCATGGCGGCCTTGGGCAGTTTGGCGACGGTGCGGGTACCGCGGCCCACGACCTCGTAGTCATAGGTCAGGTCGGCCGTCTCGCCGATGACACCGACGCGGGTCTTGCCTGCCAGCCAGCTCTTGCGGATCCGCTGGTTCAGCAGCGGGGCCTCGGTGCGCGGATTGACCCCGACCAGAAGGATGGAGTCGGCGTCCTCGATGCCCTGCAGACCGGTGTTGAACACCCAGCCCTCGCGCGGGCCATAGCCAAGGGCCGATCCGTCCTGACGGCAGTCGGTATTGGCCGATCCCAGCGCCCGGAACAGGTCCAGCGCCGCCTTCATGGATTCCGCGTCCTGAAGATCGCCGGCGATGACGCCGGTCTTCCCGGGCTTGGCGGCCTTCAGCCGGGTGGCGACCGCGTTCAGGGCCTCGTCCCACGGGGCCACGCGCAGCTTGCCGTTCTCACGGACATAAGGCCGGTCAAGCCGGCGCGCCTGAAGGCCGTCGACGACATAGCGGCTCTTGTCCGACAGCCACTCCTCGTTGATGCCTTCGTGCACGCGGGGCAGGATCCGCATGATCTCGGCCCCCTTGGACTGGGCCGAGATGTTCGAGCCCAGCGCATCCATCACATCGATGGTCTCGGTCTTCTTCAGTTCCCACGGGCGGTAGTGGAACGACCACGGGCGGTGCGTCAGCGCCCCGACGGGGCACAGATCGTTGACGTTGCCGGACAGCTCCGAGCCGACCGCCTGTTCCAGATAGGTGGTGATCTCGGCGTCCTCGCCGCGCGAGATCATGCCGATGTCCGGCACGCCCGCCACTTCCGACACGAACCGCACGCAGCGGGTGCACTGGATGCACCGCGTCATGAAGGTCTTGATCGTCGGCCCCATGTTCTTTTCTTCGACCGCACGCTTGTTCTCGGCGTAGCGAGACCCGTCGCGGCCATAGCCCATGGCCTGGTCCTGCAGGTCGCACTCACCGCCCTGGTCGCAGATCGGGCAGTCCAGCGGGTGGTTGATGAGCAGGAACTCCATCACCCCTTCGCGCGCCTTCTTGACCATCGGCGTGTCGGTGAAGATCTCCTGGCCCTCGGCGGCCGGCAGGGCACAGCTGGCCTGGGGCTTGGGCGGCCCCGGCTTCACCTCGACCAGACACATGCGGCAGTTGCCGGCGATCGAAAGCCGCTCGTGATAGCAGAAACGCGGGATCTCGTGCCCGGCGCGCTCGGCGACCTGCAGCACCGTCATCCCGGGCTCGAACTCGGTTTCGACGCCGTTGACCTTGGCGATCGGCATTATTCTCGGACTCCGCCGTAGGGATGATCGACCAGGTCGAGACGTTTCTCGATCCGGTCCACGCGTTCTTCAATTCGATCCAGCCGCCGGTTCACGCCGGCCAGGCCTTCCTCGACATGGGTCATACGAACCTTGAGGCCATGCACGTCCTCGCCCACGCGGTCCAGCTTGGTCTCGATCGCCGTCAGGCGCGTCTCGACGCGCCGCAGGATCTGCAAAACCAGATTGTCGGGCTCATCGGCCATCAGCCCGCCGCCTCCGTCACCGGAACCGTCAGGGTGGCCGTTTCGGTCGTGCCGTCGGGCAGCGTCTGGGTGATCGTGACCGCGTCACCCAGCAGGGAATAGCGCACGACCGGATCAGCCGCCTCGTTCATCCAGCGCACTGACACCGGATCGGGCAGATCCAGTGGCTTCCACACGACCAGCCCGTCGCCGGCGCGGCACTGGGCCCGCATGATCCCGCCGTCGACGGGCGCACGCCACTGGGCATCGATGATCGCGCCATCGCCACCGGTCAGTTCGATCGAAGCGACCTCCTGGCCATGAATGGCGGCAAGACCCGCGCGACAGACACGGCGCAGATCCACCGGTGTCAAAACGGGCGGTGTCGTGGCCACGGCATCAGCAACCGGAGCTGCAACCGGAGCTGTGGCGGGGGATTCTGCAGGTGCCTCGGTGCGACCGCAGCCGGCCGTGAGCGCCACAACCGCGATCACGGGAATGATCCGCATCATCCGCATGCCCCCGTCCTCACACAGGCGTCGATCAGGGGGGCCCAGCGGGCGTACCCTGCGGGCGTCAGGTGCAGGTCATCGCCGGTCACGGCCGGATCCAGACGGTCGCCGTCGACAACGAATGCGGAGTGGATGTCGAGGAACACCGCCCCATTGCGCCCGGCCACTGCTTTCAGACGGGCGTTGAGGTCCCGGATCCGGGCGTCGAACTCCGGCTGGCGTGGCAGCACGCTCTGGACGACCACCGGGGTGCCCGGCAGGGCCTCGGCCCACAGGGACAGCAGCTGATCCACCCGGCCGGCAATGGCCTCGGGGGTCTGGCCGTTGGCGAGATCGTTGGTCCCGATCAGCAGCATGATCCGACCGGGCTTCGCATCGACGACCTGACGGTAGCGGACCAGAAGACCCTCGGCCCGGTCACCACTGATGCCGTAGTTCCGGGTCTCGACGCCGGGAAACAGCGTCGTCCAGTCCCCGCCCTCGGTGATGCTGTCGCCGACGAACGCCACACCGCCGTTCAGAGGGGCATAGGCGGAAAAAACGCGGGTGCGCGCACGGTAGTGGTTGGTGAGCCATTCGGTGCCGACATAGGCTTCCGGGATCGGCACGACGTCGTCCGTGGACTGGCTCACACCGGTCGTCGACGATGCGCTGGCCAAGGCTTCGCGCCCGTCCGCCAGCACACCGTGCGCATGGGCAGGCACCGTCAGCACACCCGCCATGACGGCAAGCATCGCGATCCTCGTCATGCCTCCCGACATCCCGTTCATGTTCCCTACTCCGCCGCGATCGCATGGCCGGCGAAGTTCGCCCGGCGGCTGCGGTACTGGGCGATGCGGTCCTCGATCTCGTGCCGGAAATGGCGGATCAGCCCCTGAACCGGCCAGGCGGCGGCGTCGCCCAGCGCGCAAATGGTGTGGCCCTCGACCTGGCCGGCCACGTCCAGCAGCAGGTCGATCTCGGACGGATCTGCCTCGCCCACCGCCATCCGCTCCAGCACACGCCACATCCAGCCGGTGCCCTCGCGGCACGGGGTGCACTGTCCGCAGCTCTCATGCTTGTAGAAATAGCTGATGCGGGCGATCGCCTTCACCAGATCGGTCGACTGGTCCATCACGATGACGGCTGCCGTCCCCAGACCCGACTTCATTTCGCGCAAGGAGTCGAAATCCATCAGCGCCATTTCGGACATTTCGCGCGTGATCAGGGGTACCGACACGCCGCCCGGAATGATGGCTTTCAGATTGTCCCAGCCGCCGCGCACGCCACCGCAGTGTTCCTCGATCAGCCGCCGCAGCGGGATCGACATCGATTCCTCGACATTGCACGGGCGGTTCACGTGGCCCGATATGCTCATCAGCTTGGTGCCGGTGTTGTTCGGCCGGCCGAAGCCCGCGAACCAGTCCGCCCCGCGCCGCAGGATCGTGCCGACCACCGCAATCGACTCGACGTTGTTCACCGTGGTCGGACAGCCATACAGGCCGGCCCCGGCCGGGAACGGCGGCTTCAGGCGCGGCTGGCCCTTTTTGCCCTCCAGGCTTTCCAGCAGGGCCGTCTCCTCGCCGCAGATATAGGCCCCGGCACCGTGGTGGATATAGACGTCGAAATCCCAGCCGTGGACGTTGTTCTTGCCGATCAATTTGGCCTCGTAGGCCTGTTTGACCGCCGCCTCCATGCGCTCGCGTTCCAGCACATATTCGCCGCGCAGATAGATGTAACAGGCATGGGCCTGCATGGCGAAGGAGGCGATCAGGCACCCCTCGATCAGCAGGTGGGGATCATGGCGCATGATCTCCCGGTCCTTGCAGGTCCCGGGCTCTGACTCATCGGCGTTGACGACCAGATAGTGCGGCCGGTCCTTCACCTCTTTCGGCATGAAGGACCACTTCAGCCCGGTCGAGAACCCGGCCCCACCCCGCCCGCGCAGGCCCGAGGCCTTCACATTGTTGATGATCCAGTCGCGGCCCATGGCCAGCATGTCCGGGGTCGCATTCCAGCAGCCGCGCGTCTTCGCCCCTTCCAGACCCCAGTCATGGAGCCCGTACAGATTGGTGAAGATACGATCCTTGTCCTGCAGCATGCCGGCCATCAGCGGACCTCCCCCACCCCGGCCACTGCGGCCGGTCCCGCTGCCGCGCGGGCGCGAGAGCTCGCTCTTGCGATCACCGGTCGGGCGCTCCGACGGCGGCGGCGGGCGTTGTCCGCTTGAACTGGAAGCATTCTGGTCAGGCGCATTCGGGGAACCGGCGGGAGAAGGCGAAGGAGAGGGTGTGGGCGACGGCGTCGCCGGTGCGGGTTGCGGCGGCTGGGCCGCCGCTCCACCCAGAGGCAAGGCCCCTGCCCCCATCAGATTGGCCAGGAACAGGCTCGCGACCCTGCGCTTGCCGACGGGTTTGTCTGACGGATTGGATGCCACGACGATCCCCCGAACGTCTTGAAAGCGCCGATACTGCACCGGCCGTCCGACAAACGCGCGACGGTTCGCCGGAGGCGGGAAGGAACAGGATCATGACAGCGACCCTTCCAGCTCGGCCATGCGGCGGCGATGATAGCGGGTGCGCAGGAAGATGGCGGTCAGCATCAGGGCCCAGCCGGCAGCCAAAGCCCCGTAGCCGGCCATCTGCACGACCTCGGCAAGCCCGCCCGCCCGTGTCCCGCCCCAGACCAGCACGGCCCCCAGCAGCACGAGCCCGAACCCCGCAAGCCGCTGGGTCCGACCCACGGCGCGCATCTCGGCACGATAGGCGGCGACCTTCTCGTCGGTGTGCGGGTCGGGCGGGGTCACTTGCGGTCTTCCTGCCTGCGGCCCAGCAACCAGCCCATGGCCAATCCGAAACCAAGCATGGGGAACACCGCAAGACCGCTCGCCGCCCACCAGTCCAGACCGGTGCCCACAGCGTTCACGGCCACGGCCGCGAAAACGCCGATCAGAGCCGCGGTCTGATTGATTTTCCGGGGCACGCGCAGGATCATGCCGACACGGGCTCCGTGTTCGGCAGCTTCCTGATCGGTTTGGCGGCAGAGCCGTCATAGAGTTTGGGATCGGTCAGGGTCAGGGCTCCGCCTTCGGGGGCCGAGTTGAACCGATCAACGCGCGTCCCGCGCTCCGGCGTCTTGCCGGCGGCGAAGTCGTCGATGATCTGGTTCATGTCGGCGGCGGTCAGATCCTCGAAATAGTAGTCGTTGATCATGGCCATCGGGGCGTTGACGCAGGCACCGAGACACTCGACCTCTTCCCAGTAGAATTTGCCGTCGGCCGACAGGGTGTGTTTCGGCCCGATCCGGCTCTTGCACACCTTCATCAGTTCGCCCGACCCGCGCAGCATGCAGGGCGTCGTTCCGCAGACCTGGATCAGGGCCGCCGAGCCGACCGGCTCCAGCATGAACATGGTGTAGAAGGTCGCCACCTCCAGCACCCGGATATAGGCCATGCCCAGAAGGTCGGCGATGGCGCGGAGCGCCGGCTCGGAAACCCAGCCCTCCTGCTTCTGCACCAGCCACAGGATGGGGATCACCGCCGACTGGCGACGATCGGCCGGATATTTGGCGATCCACCAGTCGCACTTTTTCTTCGTGTCCTTCGAGAAGGCGAACGACGCGGGCTGTTCCTTGGCGAGACGACGGACCGACATCAGACATCCAGCTCCGAATCGACGACGATCCCGTCGCCGAGCAGTTTCTTGCGCAACACAATGATCCTGTGCTGGCCGTTCCGGTGCAGCAGCACGCTGTGCTGATAGGCGGCCCCCGACGCGTCGGTGGCGGAATAGCCGGCGATTTCCCAACCCTGCCGGACCAGATCGCTCACGGGCGTGTCGCTCACCGGTCCACCTCCCCGAACACGATGTCCAGCGAGCCCAGGATGGCGCTCACGTCGGCCAGCATGTGGCCGCGGTTCAGCCAGTCCATCGCCTGCATGTGGCGGAAGCCCGGGGCGCTGATCTTCACGCGGTACGGCTTGTTGGTGCCGTCCGAGACCAGATAGATGCCGAACTCGCCCTTGGGCGCCTCCACGGCGGCATAGACCTCGCCCACGGGCGTATGGAAGCCTTCGGTATACAGTTTGAAGTGATGGATCAGCGCTTCCATCGAGCGCTTCATCTCACCACGCTTGGGCGGGACGATCTTGTTGTCGTCGACCATCACCGGCTCGCCGGGGCAGTTGCGCAGCTTGTGGATGCACTGCTCCATGATGTGCACCGACTGCTTCATCTCCTCGATGCGCACGAGGTACCGGTCCCAGCAGTCGCCGTTCTTGCCGACGACCACGTCAAAATCCAGCTCGGCATAGCATTCATAGGGCTGCGACTTGCGCAGGTCCCAGGCGATGTCGGACCCGCGCAGCATCACGCCAGTGAAGCCCCACTCGAGGGCCTGCTCCTTGGAAACGACGCCGATGTCGACGTTGCGCTGTTTGAAGATCCGGTTCTCGGTGACGAGACTCTCGATATCCCCCAGCGCCGTCGGGAAGGCCTGACACCAGGTCCAGATGTCGTCGATCAGGGCCATGGGCAGGTCCTGATGCACGCCGCCCGGCCGGAAATAGTTGGCATGCAGGCGCGCCCCGCAGGCCCGCTCATAGAAGACCATAAGCTTTTCGCGCTGTTCGAAGCCCCAGAGCGGCGGTGTCAGGGCCCCGACGTCCAGCGCCTGGGTCGTCACGTTCAGCATGTGCGACAGGATGCGGCCGATCTCGGAGTACAGCACCCGGATCAGTTGGGCCCGGTAGGGCACCTCGATGCCCAGCAGCCGCTCGATGGCCAGACAGAAGGCGTGCTCCTGATTCATCGGCGCGACATAGTCCAGCCGGTCCAGATAGGGCACGTTCTGCAGATAGGTGCGGGCCTCCATCAGCTTTTCGGTGCCGCGGTGCAGCAGGCCGATATGCGGATCGACGCGCTCGACGATCTCGCCGTCCAGTTCCAGCACCAGACGCAGAACGCCGTGGGCGGCCGGGTGCTGGGGACCGAAATTGATGGTGAACTTGCGGTCGTCCATCTCGCGCGCATGGGCCGTGCGCGGATCCTCGAAGGCGATGCGACCGAGATCCTCGGCTGCAGCATCACGTGCAGTCACGGGTTTCATATCGTCAGCCATCAGCGCGAACCTCTGCCGAATCGGGCTTGCGTGTGATCGCCACGAACCAGCCGACCACCAGCGTCACCACGCCCATGCCAGAGACGGCCGCCGTCGAAAGCTGCCAGTCGCCGGTCAGAACCGCGAGCGCGAGCGGCGTCGAGAGCAGAATGGCCGAGGCTCCGAGCAGCGCACTCTGCAGCTCCGCCGCCGACAACCGCCGTATACTGGCCCCCACGGCCAGACAGATCACTGCCACCATGATGGCGATGCCCAGAGTCTGGGTCTGTTCCGGCGGGATCACCGGCGAGCGTGTGAACCACCCGGTCAGGCGCGCGCCGAGGGTAAAGAGGAAGGCCGTCGAAAAGGTCACGAGAAAGAACGACGCCGCCGATTGCAGCGCGGTCCGGGTAAACGCCATCTGAAGCGCAGACGAAGCCATGATCTGTCATCCCGTCGCCTTGGGCCCCGGGACCGCCCCGAGGGCCTTCTCGTCGCCGGGCAGGGTTGGAAGGGGGTATTCAGCCCCTTCCCATGGCGACAGGAAATCGAAGTTACGAAACTCCTGCGTCAGTTTGACGGGCTCATAGACGACCCGCTTCTGTTCCTCATCGTACCGGACCTCGACATAGCCGGTCATGGGGAAGTCCTTACGCAGCGGATGCCCCTGAAAGCCGTAGTCCGTGAGCAGCCGGCGCAGGTCCGGATGGTCGGAGAACAGGATGCCGTACATGTCGAACGCCTCGCGCTCGAACCAGCCGGCCGACGGGTAGGCGGAAATCGCACTGGGAACGGGCTGAACCTCGTCCGTCGTCGTCTTGACCCGGATGCGCACATTCCGCGTCAGCGACAGCAGGTGATAGACCACGTCGAACCGTTCAACCCGGTCCGGATAGTCCGCCCCGCAGACATCCAGCAGCTGCTGGAACCCGAAGCGGTCCCTCAGATCGGTCAGGACGGCGACAATCCGGTCGCGGTGGCAGGTGATCGTCAGCTCGCCATAGGCCACGGTCGCATCGACCTGCAGTTCGGCGACCATTTCCTGGCCCAGAGGCGTCAGGGCTTCCGTGTTGCGCGCGACGGTCGCGAGATGGCCGTTCATCGTTCGATCGTCCCGGTGCGACGGATCTTCTTCTGCAACTGCAACAGGCCATAGATCAGCGCCTCGGCCGTCGGCGGGCAGCCCGGAACATAGACATCGACCGGCACGATCCGGTCGCAACCGCGCACGACGCTGTAGCTGTAGTGGTAATAGCCACCGCCATTGGCGCAGCTGCCCATGGACAGGACATAGCGGGGGTCCGGCATCTGGTCGTAGACCTTGCGAAGGGCCGGAGCCATCTT
Organism: Caulobacteraceae bacterium; assembly: GCA_019748095.1. Lineage (GTDB taxonomy): Bacteria > Pseudomonadota > Alphaproteobacteria > Caulobacterales > Caulobacteraceae > Brevundimonas. Next base: position 48,114 of record JAIEQA010000019.1, read on the forward strand.
GTTGGTCAGGGTGCCGGCCACGATCATCAGGTCGGACTGACGCGGGCTGGCGCGGGGTGCCATGCCGAAACGCTCCAGATCATAGCGCGGCATCGACGCCTGGATCATCTCCACGGCGCAGCAGGCCAGTCCGAACGTCATCCACATCAGCGAGCCGGTCCGGGCCCAGTTGATCACATCGTCCAGCGACGCCGTCAGGAAGCCCTGCTCGGCGACCTCGGTATTGATGGCCTCGAAGAACTTGTCGTGAAGCCGGGGATCATAGCCCTCGACGGTCGACCGCGCGGCCTGACCGAAGGCGGTGGGCAGCGGGCTTGACGGTGCGACTATTGCCATTCCAGCGCGCCCTTCTTCCATTCGTAGATGAAGCCGACGGTCAGGATGCCGAGGAAGGACATCATCGACCAGAAGGCAAAGATCATTTCGGGGCGGGCCAGATCGAACAGCGACACCGCCCACGGAAACAGGAACGCCACTTCAAGGTCGAAAATGATGAACAGGATCGAAACCAGATAGAAGCGCACGTCGAACTTCATCCGCGCATCGTCGAAGGCGTTGAACCCGCATTCGTAGGCCGAGAGCTTTTCGGAATCGGGATTGGAAGGGGCCATGGCCCACGCCGCGACCATGAAGCCGAGACCGAGAAGGGTCGCGATCCCCAGAAAGATCACGATCGGCAGGTACTGCAGGAGAAATTCGTTCATTGGACAGGTCCACGCCGCGAGGGAGAGCGGCGGATTCGGCGCTTTCTAGACCCAACCTCGCGGCGGTTCAAACCCGTGTGACGAAACGTTTTCTGTTGCGATCGGCTCGCAAACTCGCAGCGATTGGCGCTTGCCAAGTCGGCAGATCGTCGGTCCTTATCCGGATCACCCGGAATTTGGCAGACAGGAGACGCGCGTGGGCATCGGCAACGGAGTATTGAGCTTCGTGGAGAAGGCGGGCAACCGCCTCCCCGACCCCGTTTTCATCTTCGTCTGGCTTATCGGCTTTCTGGTGATTGGCAGTGTCGCGGCAGCCTCATATGGCCTGAGCGCGGTCAATCCCGTCGACGGACAGGCTGTGGCCGCCCAGAGCCTGATGTCGAGCGAAAATCTTCGGCGTCTGTTTGTCGACATGCCCAAGACCCTGACCGGGTTCGCTCCCCTGGGCTATGTGCTTGTGGTCATGCTGGGCGCAGGGGTGGCGGAACGCACAGGTCTGTTCTCGGCGGCCATGCGCGCAGGCATCCGTAACGCTCCCAAGACCTTCCTGACCCCGATCGTGGTGTTCGTCGGCATCGTCTCCAACCACGCGGCCGACGCCGGCTATGTGGTGCTGGTGCCGCTGGCAGGCCTCATCTTCGCCGCTGCAGGGCGGCACCCGGTCGCCGGGATCGCCGCCGGCTTCGCCGCCGTCTCCGGCGGCTTCTCGGCCAACCTTTTCCCGGGCCACCTCGACGCCCTGCTGCTGGGCATCACCGAGCCGGCAGCGCGGCTGATCCAGCCGGACTGGACCGCCAACATCGCCGGCAACCTGTACTTCATCATCGCCATGACGTTCGTCTTTGTGCCGCTGGCCTGGTTCGTCACCGACAAGATCGTCGAGCCGCGCCTTGGCCCGTGGACCCCGTCAGCCGACGCGCCCATCCAGCTCAGCGAATCGGCCCTGACGGGCGCGGAGAAGCGCGGCCTGTTCTGGGCAGGGCTGGCGACCCTGCTGGTGATCGGTGCCTGGGCCGCCATGACCTTGATGCCCGAAGCCGCCCTGATCAACGCCGAGGCCCCTCCGCAGGAGCGCATGACGCCCTTCTACAACTCGCTCGTGGCCGGCTTCTTCGTGCTGTTCCTCGCCGCCGGCGTGGCCTACGGCACAGCGGCCGGCACCCTTAAGAACCATCGCGAGCTGGTGCGGATGATGACCGAATCGATGGCGGTCATGGCACCGTACATCGTGCTTGCATTCGTCGCGGCCCACTTCGTGGCCATGTTCAACTGGTCGAACCTCGGCGTCATCACAGCGATCGCCGGGGCGGAACAGCTCAAGGCCAGCGGTCTGTCCTCCTGGCAGCTGCTGGTAGCGATCGTGCTGCTGGCCGCGACCATCAACCTTCTGGTCGGCTCGGCTTCCGCCAAGTGGGCCGCCATGGCCCCGGTGCTCGTGCCGATGCTGATGCTGCTCGGAATCAGCCCCGAGATGACCACGGCAGCCTTCCGCATGGGCGACTCGGTGACCAACATCATGACCCCGCTGATGGTCTACTTCCCGCTGATCCTCGGCTTCTGCCAGCGCTGGGTGCCCGGCTTCGGCATCGGCAACCTGATGGCGACCATGCTGCCCTATTCGTTCTTCTTCCTGATCGCAGGCTGCATCATGACCGGGGCCTGGGTCTTCCTGAACATACCGCTGGGGGGTGGAGAGGTCGTGACCTACGACCTGAACCAGGCCCGTCAGGCGGTCCAGGCATTGCCTGTGCCCTGATGCGGAAATCGCGCTTGACAGGTTCGGCCACCCCCGCCTAAACGACGCCCCTCGCCGGGGGACAACACGTCACTCCGGCGGGGAAATGCGGGTGTAGCTCAGTTGGTTAGAGTGCCGGCCTGTCACGCCGGAGGTCGCGGGTTCGAGTCCCGTCACTCGCGCCATCTCTTCGATCTGGAAGAGATGGCGCGCCACCCCCTCAAGGTTCTCTCGGACTTCAGGCTTGCGGCGTATAACTTGACGCCCGCCTTACACATGGGTCTCCTCGACACTGATCGGCCCTGACCGGGCCGCCTGTCCCGGACACCGCCTGTGACGTCCTCTGTCGATCCATCCGCGCCCGTATGGGCTCCACCGGTCCGGGCCGCTGTGCCGCGCAATCTCTGCACCGACTGCGGCGTCTCACGGATGGAGGACCCGACCCTGTGCGGGCGGGCCTGCCAGTTCATCAAACCGGACTATCCGGCCCTTGAGACCCGCATACACGGCCGGGCCCGCGATTCGGAGACAGGAGACGAGCTGTTCTTCGGTCCGGTGCGCCGCATGGCGAGGGCGAGGCTGAAAGTCCCCGCCCATGGGGCCCAGTGGACGGGAATAACCACCCGCATCGGTGAACGCCTGCTCGAGACCGGCACGGTCGATGCGGTCCTGACCATGGCTCCCGACCCCGAGGACCGCTGGCGGCCGGTGCCCGTGCTGGTGACCCGCCCGGAGGCAATGGCCCGGGTGCGCGGTATGCGCATGGGCTATGCGCCGCTTCTGGCCCTGCTGGAGCAGGCGCGGGCCCAGGGCTACCGCCGCCTCGCCGTCATCGGCATTCCCTGTCAGGTCTATGCCCTGAGGGCGCTGGAGGCCGAACTGGGGCTGGAGGCGCTGTACGTCATCGGCACCCCCTGTTCGGACAATACGACGACCGAGAACTTCCACGCGTTCCTGGCCCTCCTCTCGGATGCGCCAGACACCATCACCTATCTGGAGTTCCGCGCCGATTATCACGTCGAGCTGCGGTTCACCGACGGGCGGGTGAAGACGATTCCCTTCCTGTCCCTGCCGATCTCGCAGCTGGCTCCGGACTTCTTCCCCCTCACTTGCCGCACCTGCGTCGACTACACCAATGCCCTCGCTGACATCACGGTCGGCTATATGGCCGGTCAGGGCGAGCAGTGGCTGATCGTGCGCAATGCGCGCGGCGAGGCCCTGCTGGATCTGCTGGGGGATGAGGTCGCCCTTTCGGAGCCGCAGAGCCACGGCAAACGCAAGGCCGCCGTTCAGGGCTTCATCGCCAATGTCGAGCGGGCCGCCGGCGGCCTGCCCCTGCGACGCATGCCCGACTGGGTCCGGCCGATCGTCAGCTGGCTACAACCCCGCACCGGCCCTCGCGGTCTGGAGTTCGCACGCACACGGCTGGAAATGAAGGCGGCTGAGACGGTGATCCACCTGCGCCGCGAGGAGCCGCGCAGGATGAAGTCCATGATCCCCGATCATGTCTGGGCCCTGGTCGAGCCCTATGGCCTGTCGCCCGGGGCCGGAGAGCGGTCAGACCCGGTGACTAGTGAACCGCCAGCTCCGCAGCCGGCTGAACGAACTCGGGCCGGCCACTGACCTCACCATAAACCATGCACAGGTCCTCAAAGACCCGGTTCCAGGCGAAGGTTTCGACCGTATGGACGCGGGCCGCCGCCCCGATCGCCTCGACGTCGCGGGCGAACAGGGCCTCGATCGCTTCAGCATACTCGCCCGGGTCGGCGCTTCGGGACAGCTGACCCACGCTGTTGTTGACGGTTTCCGCCACCCCGCCCGCATTGACCCCCACCACCGGCCGCCCACAGGCCATGGCCTCCAGCACGATCAGGCCGAAAGGCTCCTTGTCGTTGGCGTGCACAAAGGCATCGCAGCTGGCGATGATCCGGGCGACGGCGCGGGGATCCCGCTCATAGGGCAGGGCGATGACCCGGTCCTCTGCGGGCATCCCCTGCCCCGCCCCGACGAGCACGAGGTGATAAGGTGCCCCCAGACGCTGGACGGCCTCGATCAGGACATCGATGTTCTTTTCCCGTGCCGGCCGACCGGCGAAACACAGCAGCCGCGCGCTGGCGGGCAGGCCCAGCCGCTTCAACAGCCAGTCCCGGTCGCGACGGTCGGGCCGGAAGGTGTCGATCTCGACCCCCAGGGGCCGGATGACGATGTTGCGGACGCCCGCCTCTTCCAGCCGACGCGCGATGAAGCGGCTCGGGGAGACAACGCGATCGAACTGGCCAAACAGGCGGGCCCAGCGCTTTTCGACTGGCTTCTTGGCCCATTCCCCGAAATGCAGCGCGGCCAGACCCGCCGGGTCGGAATGGCAAAAGCCGATCACGGGACAGCCGACCCTCTGTCCGGCCTCCAGTGCGCCCTGTCCCGGGGTATAGGGGTCGCCCGCCTCAATCAGCGCCGGCTTCATGGCAGCGACCCACGCACCCCAGCGGCGCACCGAACTGGGCCAGCGATAGCCGTCGCCGAACGGCAGTTTGGTCGCGTGCAGCTTGATGATGCCGTCGCGGCCGGCCTGGTGTCGCGCTCCCGGCACAAGCAGTGAGTGGGCGACACCGGGGCGGTTGGCTTCCAGCCATGCCTTCTTGGACAGCAGATACCGCTTCACGCCCCCGGAGCGCGGCGCATAAAGCATCGTCGTGTCCACCATCCGTGGCCGGGGATCGGATGTGGACGCCCTCAGCACACTGAGCGTTTCCGCCACTTCCTCATCGCGGCTGGGAAACAGTCGGAGTTCTGCGGCCTGGACGTCGAGATCCGTCATGTTCATCGAGTCCTGCTGGGGCGACTGGATCGCCCGAGCGAGCGTCCGGCGATATTGGCTGCGTGCGGACGGTTTATTCCGGACCATGAAGCGCCCCTAAACCTGCTGACGGTCAAGCTCAAGCCGTATCATCCGGGTCGCCCGGCACCGGGGTCGCGATTCCCCGCCGCGCCAGCGCTTCCCGCAGCAGGGTCTCGAGCTGCGCATTGACCGACCGCAACTCAGCTGCTGCCAGCCGCTCCACGGCCGCCATCAACGCCGGAGAGGCGCGCAGCAGAAAGGGTTTGCGAACCCGGGCCACAGGTCAACCGTACAGGGTGCCGGCGTTCACGACGGGCTGGGCTTCCCGATCGGCGCACAGCACGACGAGAAGATTCGAGACCATGGCGGCCTTGCGGTCCTCGTCCAGCTGGACCACGTCGCGCTCGCCGAGATCCTTCAGGGCGCTTTCGACCATGCTGACCGCGCCACGGACGATCAGGCGGCGCGCCGAAAGGATGGCCTCGGCCTGCTGGCGGCGCAGCATGGCCCCGGCGATTTCCGGGGCATAGGCCAGATGCGCCAGCCGGGCCTCGTCGATCGCCACCCCGGCCACCCGCACCCGATTGGCCAGTTCGTCCCGAAGCCGCCGCGCCACATCTTCCGCATCGGCCCTGAGGGTCAGCTCCTGATCCACCCCCTCTTCCTCCTCGCCGTGGTCATAGGCGTAGTGGGAGGCGATATCGCGCAGGCCGGTATCGATCTGGATGTTCACGAAGGCCTGATAGTCATCGACGTCGAACAGGGCCTGTGCCGAATCCTCGACCCGCCAGACGACGTTGGCCGCGATCTCGACCGGGCTGCCGCGACGGTCGTTCACCTTCAGCTTGTCAGAGGTCACATTGCGCGCACGCAGCGAGATTTTCTTGCGGCTGTACCAGGGAAGCACCCAGCGCAGCCCCGTGGCCCGGTCGGTGCCGCGGTAGTCGCCGAACAGCAGGATCGCCACCCCCTCGTTCGGCTGCAGGGCATACAGGCCGCACAGAAGAAACAGGCCCACAACCGCGAACCCTATTCCCGCGGCAACGTTCACCGCGACGTCCGGGCCCTGGGCGACCGCCACGGGCCCGAGCAGAATCAGCCCGATCCCAACCAGCAGCATCACCACGCCATTCGTCGTTCGCGCAGGCCGCTCGCGGGAGACTGTCCGTTGATCGTTCATGTCCGTCCTCCAACTCGATATGAAAGTGATATCATTTTTGTCCCGTAATGGCAACGCTTGACGGTCGCCTGCCTGGATCGAGGCCTTGCATTCGCCTCAAATTCGCGAAACTTGAGACAGGTCGTGGCGCCCCTGTTAGAAGGCGGCCGACGCCTTGCGCGTAGCCAATTGGGGTGACTTTTCGAATGCGTAGACTGCTTGCGACTGCGGTGGCGCTTGCCCCTCTCATGGCTGTCACCGGAGCGCACGCCGAAGTCGTGATCTCCAATGCCCGCACGACACCCATCGTGACCTCCACGGCGACCGGCACGGCGCGGGATGACATTCGCCTGGCCAGCGGCGGATCCATCGCCGTGAACACGGGAGCCGCCGTCACGGTCGACAGCAACAACAGTATCGACCTGGACAGTGGATCCACGATCGGCCTGTCGAACTCGGCGAACGGCTCCACGGGCATTCTGGTGGGGCCCGGCGCGGCGACAGGCAACATCACGATCGGCGGACAGATCACCGTCACCGACAGCATAGACACCTACCCCGATACCGATAACGACGGTGACCTCGACGGCCCCTTTGCCGTCGGCAGCGACCGCTTCGGCCTGCGCCTGACCGGTGGCACGCCCCTGACCGGCAATATCCTCGTCGAGAGCACCGGCGTGATTCTCGCCGAGGGGGCCAATTCCCGCGCGATCTCGATCGAGCGCGCCCTGACAGGCAACGTCACCACCTTCGGCACACTGCGCGCCATCGGCGACAACGCCGTGGCCTTTGCCACCACCGGCAATGTCTCGGGTTCGGTGAACCTGGGGGGGCCGATCACGGCCCAGGGCCTGAACGCCGGAGCGGTCGATATCCAGGGCGACATCGGCGGCCGTCTGACGCTCCAGGGCGAGATCGCCTCGACCGGATATCGCTACACGTCCCGTCCCACCGATGCAGCGATCGCCAGACTGGACGCGGACGACCTGCTCCAGGGACGGTCCGCCGTGGTCGTGGCGGGCAATGTCGGCGGGGGCGTGGTTCTCGACATCCGGCCGGCGGACAACAGCGCCACATCGACAGACGAGGATAATGACGGCATCCCGGACGCCAGCGAGGGGAATCTGGCAATCAATGCCTACGGTTCGGCACCGGCCCTCACGGTCGGATCGGCCACCCGTGGCATTGCGCTCGGTCTCGCCGGCACAGGCACCAACGCCTACGGCCTGATCAACCGCGGGTCGATCACGGCAGACGGCGTCTTTGATTCCGTCAATGCGACGGCCGTCCAGCTGGGGGTCGGCGGCGGGCAGACGGTGAGCATCGCCGGCGGGGTCCGCAACGAAGGCTCCATCACAGCCCTCGGCCGCAATGGCGGTGCGACAGTGGTCTCCATCGGAGCAGGAGTCGCGACGCCCCGGTTTGACAACACGGGGACCATCACTGCGGGGGTGTCCAGCACCAATGCCAGCTCCCAGGCGACCGCCATCACCATTGCGGCGGGCGCCAGCCTGCCGACCCTGTTCAACAACGGGTCGATCCTCGCGACCGCAGGGGGGGCCGCCACAAACACGACCGCCATCCGCGATCTGTCGGGGACCCTGACCTCCATCCAGAATGCCGGGTCCATCCAGTCGATTCTCGTGCGCGACGAGACCACGGGTCAGGTCGTCGCCGGGGCCACGGCCGTGGCGGTGGATGTCGCGGCCAACACGACCGGCGTGGCCTTCCGCCAGTACGGGGAAACCAGCACGCCAACCACGACGGATCCGGACACTGACGGCGACGGCGTCACCGACTCCAACGAGCCTGTCACGATCGGAGATCTGCGGTTCGGCTCGGGAGCCGACACCTTGAACCTCGAGAACGGCACCCTGACGGGGGCCGTGTCGTTCGGGGCAGGCGCTGACCGACTGACCATCTCGGGCGGCGGCGTCCTGCGCGGGGCCATCACCGACAGTGACGGGCAGCTGGCGATCGACATCACCAACGGCACACTCGATGCGCGACAGGCCAGTGCAACGACCGTCACCAGCCTGAACATCGGGGCGGCCGGTGACCTGATCGTGACCCTCGATCCGGCCGCGGGTACCAACTCGGGCTTCCGGGTCAATGGCACGGCCACGCTCGCGACGGGCGCAGGCCTGGGGGTACGCTTCAACTCCCTGATCGACACACCCCGCCGGTTCACGGTCATTGACGCCAACGCCCTGACGATCGGCACGATCGATCAGACAGCGGTCCAGGCCAATTCACCCTATCTCTTCGTCGTGAACGCCGGCTCCGACGTGGCGGCAGGGGATGTCTATATCGACGCGCGGCGTCGGACAGCGGCTGAAGCCAGCCTGAACGGTGTAGAGACCCAGGCGTTCGACGCGATCTATTCCTCGCTTGGCAACAGCACCGTGCTGCGCGACGTCTTCCTTGCCGAGACCGGCCGGGACGGCTTCATCAACCTGTACGAACAGATGCTGCCGGACCACTCCGGCGGGGCGCTGATGTCGCTGGCGTCGGGCGTCGATGCCGTGACCCGGGCCCTGACCGGACGCAACGCCTCGGTCGCGCCCGGCGAGACCAGCGCCTGGCTGCAGGAGATCAATTTCTACGCCGACAAGGACAAGACCGACAGCTACGGCTTCCGGTCCGAAGGGTTCGGGGTGGCCGGGGGCGTCGAGCGCGGCACCGATCTGGGTGCCCTGGGTTTGTCGATCGCCTTCACCTCGTCCGACGTAGAAGACCCCGAGGCCGAAGCCGAGGAAATCCTCTCGGCCAACCTGGTGGAGCTGGGCCTCTACTGGCGGGCCCAGGGCCAGGCCTGGACCACCTGGGCCCGTGCGGCCGGCGGCTATGCCACATTCGAGGCCACACGCACCCTGGTGAGCGAGGAGATCAACCTCAGCAACCAGTCGAGCTGGAACGGCTTTACCCTCGCCCTGGCCGGCGGGGCCTCCTACGAACGCAATTTCGGCAAGCTGAACATCCGGCCCGAAGCCTATGTCGAGTATTTCTCGCTGAGCGAGGACGGTCGCGTCGAGGAAGGCGCGACCCCCGGCTTCAATCTGGAAATCGAGGATCGTGACGGCCACATGCTGGCTGGCGTCGCGGCCGTGAACATCGGTTACGGCTTCGGCCAGAACGGCTGGATCCGCCCCGAGGTCCGGCTGGGCTGGCGTCAGAACATCTCGGTCGACGCCGGCGACACGGTTGCCCGCTTCCGGTCGGGCGGGAACGCCTTCACCCTGTCGCCCGACGCTATCGAGGGCGGCGGGCCGATCGCGGGCTTCAACCTGAGTGTGGGCAACGACCTCGGCCGACTGTCGGTGACCGCCGATGCCGAGATGATCGAGGACTATGTGCGCTACACCCTGCTGCTGCGGGCCAGCTTCCGGTTTTAGCGACCCTGATCAGGTTGGTGATTCCGCCTGGTCAGTTTGACGATGCCAAAACAAAGGCCGCCGGAGCGATCCGGCGGCCTTTTCGATGGGTGTGGTAGGCGGCGACGGGTTCGAACCGCCGACCCTCTCGGTGTAAACGAGATGCTCTGACCAGCTGAGCTAGCCGCCCATCCAGAGCCTGTGTTTGCCCGCTGCTGCGGCCCTGATCAACCCGTCCCCTCCCCGTTCGCGTCGCAAACGGGGAGGAACGTCGAGGGTCAGTGGCTGACGACCGTCGTCCCGGCAATCGGCGGGACAGGCGAAGGGGCCGGATTCAGCGGTTCAGCCACCTCGTCCCATTCCACCGGCGTCAGCGACCCGGTCAGGGCCCATTTCAGCGCCTCGTCGGCCGTGGAGATGGGCACGATCTCCAGGGCCCCCTTCACATTGTCCGGCACGTCGGCGAGATCCTTCTCGTTCTCCTGCGGGATCAGCACCGTCTTGACCCCGGCCCGCAGCGCCGCGAGCAGCTTCTCTTTCAGCCCCCCGATGGCCGTGACCCGGCCCCGCAGGGTGATCTCGCCGGTCATGGCGATATCCTTGCGGATCGGCACCCCGGTCAGGACCGAGACCATGGCCACGGTCATGGCGACACCGGCGGACGGACCGTCCTTGGGCGTGGCCCCGTCCGGCACATGCACGTGGATGTCGGTCTTCTCGAACACCGGTGGCTTGACCCCGAAGGCGAGGGAGCGGGCCCGGACATAGGAGGCGGCGGCCGAGATGGACTCCTTCATCACGTCCTTCAGGTTGCCGGTCACGGTCATGCGACCGCGGCCCGGCATCCGGATCGCCTCGATGGTCAGGATGTCGCCCCCGAACTGGGTCCAGGCCAGACCGGTGACGATCCCGACCTGATCCTCTTCATCCGTCTCGCCATAGCGGTACTTCTTCACACCCGCATAGGTCGCCAGCTTCTCCGCATCGACCGTGATCGACAGGGTCTTTTCCTTGGCCATCTCGCGGACGGCCTTGCGGGCCAGTCCGCCCAGGGCGCGCTCCAGCGAACGCACACCGGCCTCGCGGGTGTAGTAGCGGATCAGATCACGGATGGTGTCGTCCGGCACCGAGAACTCGGCCGGCGTCAGGCCGTTGTCCGTCGTGACCTTGGGCAGGACGTGACGCTTGGCGATCTCGACCTTCTCGTCCTCGGTGTAGCCGGACACATGGATGATCTCCATCCGGTCGCGCAGCGGCTGGGGCATGTCCAGGCTGTTGGCCGTGGTCACGAACATCACGTTCGACAGGTCATAGTCGACCTCCAGATAGTGATCCCCGAACGCATTGTTCTGCGCCGGATCCAGCACCTCCAGCAGGGCGGACGACGGGTCTCCGCGCCAGTCGGCCCCCAGTTTGTCGATCTCGTCCAGCAGGATGAAGGCGTTCGTGGTCTTGGCCTTCTTCATCGACTGGATGATCTTGCCCGGCATGGAGCCGATATAGGTCCGCCGGTGCCCGCGGATCTCGGCCTCGTCCCGCACGCCGCCCAGCGACATCCGGACGTATTCGCGTCCAGTCGCCTTGGCGATCGACTTGGCCAGCGAGGTCTTGCCGACGCCGGGAGGCCCGACGAGGCACAGGATCGGGCCTTTCAGCGAATTGGTCCGCGCCTGGACCGCCAGATATTCGATGATCCGTTCCTTGACCTTCTCCAGCCCGTAGTGGTCCTCCTCGAGGATCGCTTCGGCCTTGTTCAGATCGATCGGCTTCTGCTTGGCCTTGCCCCACGGTATCGACAGCAGCCAGTCGAGATAGTTCCGCACCACCGTCGACTCGGCCGACATCGGGCTCATATTGCGCAGCTTCTTGACCTCGGCGTCGGCCTTGGCCCTGGCTTCCTTGGAAAGGCGCGTCTTGCGGATGCGCTTTTCCAGCTCCATCACCTCGTCGCGGGCATCGTCGGTCTCGCCCAGCTCGCGCTGGATCGCCTTCATCTGCTCGTTCAGATAATATTCGCGCTGGGTCTTCTCCATCTGGCGCTTCACGCGCGAGCGGATCTTCTTCTCGACCTGAAGCACGCTGATCTCGCCCTCCATCAGGGCGTAGACCTTCTCCAGCCGCTGCGGCACGACGATGGTTTCCAGCAGGGCCTGCTTGTCGGCGATCTTGACCGACAGATGGGCCGCGACGCTGTCCGCCAGCTTGGACGCATCGGTGATCTGGGGGATGGAACTGAGGGCCTCGGGCGGCACCTTCTTGTTCAGCTTCACATAGTTTTCGAACTGCTCGACGACCGCGCGCAGCAGGGCCTCGGCTTGGGACGGATCGCCCGCATCGTCCTCAATCTCGACGGCCTCCGCCTCGAAATACTCCTCGCGGTCCGTGAACCGGGTCAGGTGGGCGCGCCCCTTGCCCTCGACCAGAACCTTCACGGTCCCGTCCGGCAGCTTCAGCAGCTGCAGTACGGTCGCCAGCACACCGATCGGATAGATGGCGTCCGGCGACGGGTCGTCGTCGACACTGTTCTTCTGGGTGGCCAGCAGGATCTGCTTTTCGCCCTTCATGATCTCGTCCAGCGCCCGCACGGACTTCTCGCGTCCCACGAACAGCGGCACGACCATGTGCGGAAAGACGACAATGTCCCGCAGCGGCAGGACGGGCAGGATTTTACTCTCGGACATGATGCACTCCTGGGCCATTGACGATCTCCGGCCCGCCGCCCCCGACGCCCCGCGATATGCAGCAACACCTGGACGCAGCCCGTCGATTCCGACGGCGTTCAGGTGAGTATGTGGCCCCTTCGCCCCGGGGTTCAAGCGGAACGGCATTTCCGTCCACGGAACACCCCGCCGGGTGTGACTTCGAGGCCAGACTGCCTGACACGACACAGCCCCGGAGCCTTTCGACCCCGGGGCTGAACGGTCTCACCCGCCGGGGCAGGTGGCGAAAGTGTCAGGCCGCGCCGTCGGCCTTCTTCTTCTCGGCATAGATCAGCAGCGGCTGGGCGTTGCCCTCGATGACTTCCGCATTGACCACAACCTCCTCGACACCGTCGAAGGTCGGCAGTTCGAACATGGTCTCCAGCAGGATGCCCTCGAGGATCGAGCGCAGGCCGCGCGCGCCGGTCTTGCGGGTAATGGCCTTCTTGGCCACGGCGATCAGGGCGTCGTCGGTGAACGTCAGACCGACGTTCTCCATCTCGAACAGGCGCTTGTACTGTTTGACCAGGGCGTTCTTGGGCTCGGTCAGGATGGTGACCAGGGCGGTCTCGTCCAGATCTTCCAGCGTTGCCAGAACAGGCAGTCGGCCGATGAACTCGGGGATCAGGCCGAACCGCATCAGATCGTCAGGCTCGACACCCTTCAGGATATCGCCGGTCCGACGCTCGTCCACGTCCTTGACCTTGGCTCCGAAGCCGATCGAGGCCCCGGCTCCGCGCGCGGAGATCACCTTCTCCAGACCGGCGAAGGCCCCCCCCACGATGAACAGGATGTTGGCCGTGTCGACCTGCAGGAACTCCTGCTGCGGATGTTTGCGACCGCCTTGCGGGGGCACGGAGGCGACGGTGCCTTCCATGATCTTCAGCAGGGCCTGTTGCACGCCCTCGCCCGACACGTCGCGGGTGATCGAGGGGTTGTCGGACTTGCGGCTGATCTTGTCGATTTCATCGATGTAGACGATGCCGCGCTGGGCCCGCTCGACGTTGTAGTCGGACGCCTGGAGCAGCTTCAGGATGATGTTCTCGACGTCCTCACCGACATAGCCCGCCTCGGTCAGGGTCGTGGCGTCGGCCATGGTGAAGGGCACATCAATGATGCGCGCCAGCGTCTGGGCCAGCAGCGTCTTGCCCGAGCCGGTCGGCCCGATCAGCATGATGTTGGACTTGGCCAGCTCGACGTCGTTGTTCTTCGTCGCGTGGTTCAGGCGCTTGTAGTGGTTGTGCACTGCGACCGAGAGCACCTTCTTGGCGTGGCTCTGGCCGATCACGTAATCGTCGAGGACTTCGCGGATTTCCTTGGGTGTCGGAACCCCGTCCTTGGATTTGACGAAGCCGATCTTGTGCTCTTCGCGGATGATATCCATGCACAGTTCGACGCATTCATCACAGATGAACACCGTCGGTCCGGCGATGAGCTTGCGCACCTCGTGCTGGCTCTTGCCGCAGAAGCTGCAGTAGAGGGTGCTCTTGGCGTCGGTGCCGGCTGCTTTGGTCATAGACCCTTCTCACTCTCGCGCCCCGGAGAGGGAACGCGCTTTCTCCGCATTGATTCCATCACTATGGACGCGAAGATATTCAAAAAATGACAATCCCCCATCCGAACGTCCGCCACAACCCCGTCAAGGTAAAGGCGGGGCACACGGACGGGGACGAGGCGGACGGGATGGAGATCGGGACGGATGGGTGACATGGGGGCCACACAGGCCATACGCCAGCCCGACGCTGCGGATCAGCCCGTCGTGGCCTTCGATTTCGACGGCACCCTGACGGTCCGCGACAGTTTTACCCAATTCCTGCGCTGGCGGGCCGGCCGACGCGGCTGGGCCCTCGGCCTGGTCCGTATGGCCCCGGCCACGGCCGCCTATGCCCGCAACCGCGACCGGGGGGCCATCAAGGCGGCCTCGGTGGCGGTGTTCCTGAAAGGCGTTTCCCGCGCAGACCTGGAACGCGATGCCGCCGCCTTCGCCGATGATGTCTGGGACCGGTTCATCCGGCCGGATGCCCTCAGGATCTGGGAGGACTGGGGTCGCCGCGGGGCCCATCGCGTGATCGTGACGGCCTCCCCGTCCCTGACCGTCGCCCCGTTCGCCCGACGACTGGGGGCCGAAGCACTGCTGGGGACCGACCTGATGTTCGATCACCAGGACCGGGTCACGGGCGAATTCTCCAATCTGAACTGTCGGGCAGAAGAGAAGGTTCGACGCCTGCGCGAGGCCTATGGCCCCGACATCCGGCTGGCGGCTGCCTACGGTGACACCTCGGGCGACACCGAAATGCTGGCGATCGCCGACATTCAGGGCTTCCGCACCTTCAGGGACCGGCCGGACCGCCGCTAGTTGCCGGCCGCGTCCACGTCGAAGACCACGACCTTGCCGCGCGAGGTCGGGTCCCAGCCCGCCGCGATCGCCGACGACACCGCATTGCGGATGCTTTCGACATTGATCCGCTGCCGCTCGAAATTGGGGATGCCGCTGGCCCGCATCACCATGGGGAACATGACGATGGCCTCGCGCTGGGCGTCCTTCAGTCGCAGGGCGATGCCAATCCCCTGCCACTCATTGCCCGTGGTCCGCTGCGGCTGACGCCGCACCTCCCACTCATAGTCCTCGCCGTCCACCTGGACGACGCCCTTGAGATCACGCGTGTGTTGCATGAGCGCCTGATAGCACAAACAAAAAGGGCGCGCCGATCACGGCGCGCCCTTTCCGCAGGATGATCAGGCGGGATCAGACCGTCTTGACGCCGTCCGCATCGGCCTGTTCGCGCTTGTCGTAGACGTGATCCACGATGCCCCAGGCCTTGGCTTCCTCGGCGGTCATGAAGTGGTCGCGGTCCAGGGTGCGCTCGACCTCTTCGTAGGTCCGGCCGGTGTGGTGGACATAGATCTCGTTCAGGCGGCGCTTGGTGGCGATGATGTCCTCGGCGTGACGCTCGATGTCCGAGGCCGTGCCGCGGAACCCGCCCGAGGGCTGGTGCACCATGACCCGCGCGTTCGGCAGGGCGATGCGCTGGCCCGCCTCCCCGGCCGTCAGGATCAGGGAGCCGGCCGAGGCCGCCATACCCATGACCACGGTCGAGACCGGGCTCTTGATGTATTGCATGGTGTCATAGATCGCGAGCGCCGAGGTCACCTGACCGCCGGGGCTGTTGATGTACATGCTGATTTCCTTCTTCGGATTTTCCGATTCCAGGAACAGCAGCTGGGCGCAGATCAGGCTGGCCATGCCGTCCTCGAACGGGCCGGTCAGGAAGATGATCCGCTCTCGCAGCAGGCGCGAGAAAATGTCGAACGCCCGCTCCCCCCGGCTGGACTGCTCCACCACCATGGGGACGAGGTTCGAGGAGATGTAGTCGATGGGATCGCGCATGAGGTCTCGCTGATGGCCTGAGACACGACTCGAAAGGGTCGCGGGTTCCGTCCTCATATCGCGTCGCCGACGGGCCAGCGCAAGTTCCCCGCAGCGTGAACGAAACTCAATCCGTTTCCGGTGTCTCCAGACGCTGGTCCGCCATGGCGGAGGCGACCGATCTCGCATTGCGGCGGCTGCCGATCTGGCTTTGATCGGCGGCGTACAACCCCTGAAGATAGGCGGTGTCCCAGTCGGTCAGAAACCGGTCCGTCGCCACGGTGGGATCGAACAGGTTCAGGATCGTGTTGAACCCGGCCGTCTCGGCTTCGGGGTCAATCTGGGCCAGGGCGACCATGGCGACATAGTCGGCGATCTGCTCGAAGGAGGCCATCTCCAGCGCGTCGATGTCCACCACAACGATCACCTGACGCAGGTCGTCGCGGATCTGGCTGTTCAGCCGGGAGGCGGCGAACACCGAGATCGTCGGTGCGTAGTCATAGACACTGTCGCATGCCCCCTTGCACTGGCCGGGAATGCGGACGGCCGGATCACCGGTTTCGGAATCGACCGGCAGGCTGACATGCCACCACCGGATCAGCCGGTCGGAGCTCTGGAAGGCCTCCAGCGCCCGATCACTCAGATTGGCCCCGGAGACGTTGGTGTCGAACTCGCGAGGACGGGACTGGACCAGCGACCGGGCCATCGCCTGGCCGTCGTCCGTTCCGATGATGATCACATTGGGCGTGCAACCGGGATCGCCCGGGTTCAACCCGAGGTCCTCGGCCACCGTTGAGACCCGATCCACCAGATACTGCGCCGCGTCCGCCTGCAGGCTGAGGGCACCGACGCATACTCCGCGGTGCCAGCGCGCCAGGCCGCGATTGCGGACGGGGGCCGCGATCTCGCCGACGAAATCGCGGGTCGCATCGTCCAGGGAGCGCCGCTCGACCACGATGTCGGCCAGTGGCGTCGCGATGTCCTGATCGGGGTCGGAGGGCGGGGTCTGGGCCCCCGATGCACCTGCGGCCCCGAGACTCGCCAGAAGCGCGGCTCCAGCCACCGCCAGAACGCGCGTCCTTGATAAGACCCTGGCCATGTGACCCTGCCGCCGTCCTGAAGTTCTGATAGCGGCACCGTAACCCAATGTTCCGGGAACCTTAAGTTACAATCGCGTCATATGCCCCGCTCAGGTTTCATGGACTCCCCGGAATCAGCCCTCGTCTTCGTCCTTCAGCAGGTCTTCCTTGCTGATCGGGGTGTCCTTGACCTCGGCCATCGTGAAGATCAGGTCGCAGACCTTCTCCTCATAGATGGGGGCACGCATCTGGGCGGCGGCGTTGGGGTTCTGGCGGTAGAACTCCAGCACCTGACGCTCCTGGCCCGGATAGTTGCGGGCCTCGGCCATGATGGCGTTGTTCAGTTCCTGATCGGTCACACCGACATTGTTGGCCCGGCCGATCTCGGCCAGCACCAGACCCAGACGCACGCGGCGCTCGGCGATCTTGCGGTATTCGGCCTTCAGGTCCTCATCCGACTTGGCGGCATCGTCCTCGGGCAGGTTGCCGGCGGCCTTGTCGGCCTCGACCTGTCTCCAGATGCCGTCGAACTCGGCGTCGACCATCTTGGGCGGCAGATCGAAGCTGTGGACCTTGTCCAGCGCGTCCAGCAGGGCGCGTTTCAGCTTGAAGCGAGCGGCACCGGCGTACTGCTGGTTCAGGTTCGACCGCAGCAGATCCTTGAGCTTGTCCAGCGACTCCAGACCGATGCGCTTGGCGAATTCCTCGTCGACCTTGCCCTCGACCTCGGCCTTGATGGCCTTCACCTTGATGTCGAAGGTAGCCAGTTTGCCGGCCAGGTTGGCGGCCTGATAGTCGGCGGGGAAGGTCACCTCGATGGTCTTCTCGTCGCCGACCTTGGCCCCCTTCAGCTGCTCCTCGAAGCCCGGGATGAAGCGGTTGGATCCGATGACCAGATCGGCGTCCTCGGCCGCGCCGCCCTCGAAGGGCTCGCCGTCCAGCTTGCCGAGGAAGTCGATGGTCAGCTGGTCGCCGTCGACGGCCTTCACGGTCTTGCCCTTCTTGTCCTCATAGGATTTGGCCTGACCGGCCAGTTCCTTCAGCGCCTCGTCCAGATCCTCGTCCGAGGCCTCATAGACGGGACGGTCAAGTTTCAGGGTCTTGGGGTCGACCGGCGTGAATTCCGGCATAACTTCCAGCGCCATTTCGTAGGCGAGGTCGTCCGAACCGGCCAGGACCTTGTCCATGTCCGAGGTCAGCTTCATCTCGGCCGGGGCGGCCGGGCGCACCTTGATCTCATCCAGCGCGGCCTGGCTGCTCTCGTTGATGGCGTCGTTGATGATCTCGCCCATCATGTCGCGGCCGAAAGTCTTCTTGACGTGCGACGTCGGGACCTTGCCGGGCCGGAAGCCCTTCAGCTTCATCTTGGGAGCCATTTCCGCCAGCTTGGCGTCCAGCTTCGCGTTGAGTTCGGTGGCGGGCACGGTCACGGTGATGACGCGGCTCAGGCCTTCGGCGGAATTCTGGACGACTTGCATGGGACGGATCTGACGCTCTGGGGCGACGCCGGGACCGGCGCGCGCGCAAGGATGGGTGAAGCAGAAAGGGCCGCCCCGTGGGGAGCGGCACCTCGAAGCCCGCCCTTATGTCGAGATGGGCTCCAAACGTCAACGCGCGGGCGGTTTCCCGCAGGCGGCAAGGCCGCTATGTCGGAGGCATGACCCAGTCTGCCACCGCTCCAGCCCCCTCCCCCGTGGGCGTCTTTGTCACCCCGGTCACGCCGCTGCAGCAGAACTGTACCACCGTCTGGTGCACCGCCACGATGAGGGCTGCCGTGATCGATCCCGGAGGGTCGGTCGACATTGTCCTCGGCGAAGTCGCCCGTCGCGGCCTGACCCTGGACCAGATCTGGATCACCCACGGCCATCTCGACCACGCTGGCGGCGCCGCCGAGATGGCCGAAAAGTCCGGCGCACCCATCGTGGGGCCGCATCCGGATGACCAGTTCTGGATTGATGATCTCGAAGTTCACGGTGAGCGCTGGGGCCTCCCGGAGGCCCGCGCCTTCACCCCGACCCGCTGGCTGGCTGAAGGCGACGAGCTGACGCTGGGCCAGACCCGCTGGAGCGTCCACCATTGCCCCGGACACACTCCCGGTCACGTGATCTTCTTCAACGCTGCCGCCCGCTTCGCCCAGGTCGGGGATGTGCTGTTCAAGGGCTCGGTCGGCCGCACCGACTTTCCCCGCAGCGACCCGGACGCCCTGATCCGGTCGGTCGTGACAAGGCTCTGGCCTCTGGGCGACGACGTCACCTTCGTGCCGGGCCATGGACCCATATCGACCTTTGGCGAGGAACGCCGCAGCAACCCGTTCGTCTCGGACGCCGCCGTCAGGGCCTCGGCTCCGCTCAGGCCGGCAACCGGGCCGGCCTGAGCGATCGCGCCCTATCGGCGCAGCAGGAGCCCGATCAGCACCCCCACGCCCAGCGCATAGAACGTCGTCTCCACCGGGCGGTCTGCGATGTGGCTCCGGGCCTGTTCCGCGCGATGACGCGCCCAGTCCCGGCCATTCTCGATGTCAGATCGTACAGCCCCTCTCAGCCCCTGCTCACGGGCGGGATGATCGATGCCGTCATCGCGAAGGCCGCCTATCGGGTCGTAGGCCGTTCGGGATCTCACTGCCTCGGTACCGGTGTCCAGCGCGTCATCGTCGAAGGTCGTCGTCAGATTGGGATCGGTCATGGAAGCTCCTTGCCGTACTTGTGAACCGGATAATTGAACCCTGGGATCAGCCGGTGGTTCCGGGTGTCGAGGTCCATTCCGGACCGGGAGCCACCCCATGACCGACCCGACCCCCCTGCCCGACATCACCCCGCCGATGCCGTCCCCGCAGCAGCCTGAAATCGATCCTGCAGGCACGCCGGACGAGGTTCCGCCTCAACCCGGCGACAACGACGGCGGGTTTGACCGTCCCGGAGCGGACTGATTTCCGCGGCGTTGAAGTGTCGCGCTTCTGGAACCCCGGCACGCCTGCGGGGTTCACCTTCCAACGTCAGTCATTACCAAAACAGGGAGCCTCGCATGGCCCAAGGTCAGCCCAATCGTCCCTCCGGAGTGTCCAAACGGGGCTTCGCCTCCATGGACCCCGAACGCCAGCGCGAGATCGCCCGAAAGGGAGGAGCCAGCGTGCCCAGCGAGAAGCGCAGCTTCTCCCAGGACCGCAGCCTTGCCGCCCAGGCCGGCCGCAAGGGCGGTGAGGCGTCACACGGTGCGCGCCGGCCCGAGGACGTTGAAGGTCAGGCCGAATAGGTCTGATCCACGCAGCAACAAGAACGGGCGGTCCGTGCAAACGGGCCGCCCTTTTTGCTGACCTGCCGTCCGGTCAGGCCGACAGCAGAACCACCGCAACAGACGGATCTGGACTGGTCTCTATGGTCATGACCCGCCAGCCCGCCGCCTCGGCCATGGCCGTAACCGTGGCCTCGGTGAATTTGCGCGAGCTTTCGGTGTGGATGGTCTCACCGGCCTCGAAGGCGATTGCGACCTCCCCGATGTGGACCGTCGTGGGACGGTCGGCACGCAGATGCATCTCCATCCGCGACTCCAAGGCATTCCACAGGGCCAGGTGGGAGAACTGATCCAGATTGAAATCCGCCCCCAGTTCGCGATTCGCACGCACGAGCAGGTTCAGGTTGAACGCCGCCGTCACCCCCTGGGCGTCGTCATAGGCCGCGACCAATACCGCTGGATCCTTGACCAGATCGACGCCCAGAATGAACAGGGACGAAGGCCCAAGGCGCTCCCGCGCATTGGCGAGGAAGGCCACAGCCTGATCGGGCTCAAGATTGCCGATCGTCGACCCCGGGAAGAATCCGATCCGACGCCCGAGTCCCAGTTCCGGCAGCGGGGCCAGATTGAGGAAATCCCCGACCATCGGAGCGACCTCGATCCCCGGATAGGCGGCGGCGATACTGGCCGCCGCAGCCTTCAGGGCGTCCTGGCTGATATCGATCGGGACATAGGCCTTCAGTGAGGGAGCGGCATCCATCAGAATCCGCGTCTTCTCGCTGGCCCCCGATCCGAACTCCACCAGCACCGCATTGTCGCCGAACGCCCCTGTCAGCTCCGGAGCCAGCGCCCGCAGCAGGGCCGCTTCCTGCCGTGTGGGATAGTATTCCGGCAGTCGGGTGATGTCCTCGAACAGACGGGACCCCTCGGCGTCATAGAACCATTTCGGCGACAGGGTTTTGTGGGGACGGGACAGGCCGGCGACCATTTCGGCCCGGAATTTTGCGGTTTCCAGCTTTTCGATCCGCGCCCGGCTGCCCGCGGGGGCGTCTGCCGCCAGCCTCAATCCTGTGAAGGCCCAACGCTGGTGCGGATAGAAGAAATTGCGATAGGTGACCCGGGCATGTCCCGGCGGGGTCGCAAACGACCCGCCCCGCAGGACAAGCTGATTGGCCATGAACTTGCCGTTGTACTCGGACGCCGTGCCCTCGGTCGGACGAAACCCCGGATAGGGCGCATAGGCACTGGAGGTGTGCTGCCAGACCTCGCCGAACAGGTTGGAAAACACATCGGGGGTGGTGGACGCCGCGCTTTCCCATTCCGCTTCGGTCGGCAATCGCTTGCCGGCCCAGCGGGCATAGGCCTCCGCCTCATAGGCGCTGACATGACGCACCGGCGCGTCGACTTGCACAGGCTCACGCCCCCCCAGCCCCAGAACGGTCCAGGTGTCGTCATCCAGCCGCCAGTACAAGGGGGCCTCCCAGCCCTCCCTCCGGACTGCGGCCCAGCCGTCGGCCAGCCACAGCTCGGGCCGGCCGTAGCCCCCGTCGGCCATGAACGCCAGCCATTGGCCGTTCGTGACAAGGTCGTGATCCAGCAGGAACGGCTCCAGCCAGACCTTGTGGCGCGGGCCCTCGTTGTCGAACGCAAAGGCCGGTCCGCCGTGACCGATCTCGACCAGTCCTCCTTCAAACCGGGTCTGGCCGCCGCGCCCCGCCTGCAGGGAACCGCCGGGCCGGGGTTCCTGGGCATAGGCCGCCGGGTCCAGCGGCGAGCGCGCCATCAGGTTCAGCAGGTCCATAAGGAACAGCTCCTGATGCTGCTGATCGTGATGCAGGCCGAGGGTGAACAGATAGGTTTCGAGGCCGTCGTTCGGCCGCTCAGCCAGCCAGGCCTCCATCCGGCGATCAATCTCGCCCCGATAGGCCAGAACCTCATCCAGTGACGGCCGGGTCATCAGGCCCCGCTCGAAGCGTTCAACCCGCCGGCCCAGACTGTCATAGTAGGAGTTGAATACCTGCTGCAGGCGCGCGTCGACCGGCTGATAGCCCGGTTGTCCCGCCAGAATCATGGCTTCGAAGAACCAGCTGGAATGTGCCAGATGCCATTTTCCAGGGCTGGCGTCGGGCATCGATTGCGCGGCAAGGTCCTCGGCCGACAGGCCTGCTGCGAGGGCCGGCATCGCTGCCCGGACCTCGCGATAGCGTTCCCGATCATCAGACCGGACCGACAGGGTTCGCGCTGTCGCATCCATCGATTCGGCTCCGTGTGGCTGACCGACAGGCGCCGGACTCGTGTGAGTCTACGCTAACACGGTGCTCCCGGTTTCGTTGCCGGGCCGGTCCCTGTGCGACGACGGGGCACGCCCGTCGCCGCACAGGCCTTCACCGAACCGGCTTGCCGCCGTGTTTGGCGTATTCCATCCGGGCGATGGTCCGGTTGTGGACCTCGTCCGGGCCGTCGGCGATCCTCAGGGTCCGCACCGTCGCATACATCTCGGCCAGAACCGTATCGCCCGACACCCCGGCCCCGCCGAACGCCTGGATGGCGTCGTCGATGACCTGCAGCGCCATGCGCGGGGCTGCCACCTTGATCTGGGCGATCTCGGACTTGGCGTTCTTGGCCCCGGCCTGATCGATCATCCAGGCGGCCTTGAGCACCATCAGCCGGCACATCTCGATATTGGTCCGCGCCTCGCCGACCCGCTGCTCCCAGACCGAATGCTCGGCCAGCTGTTTCCTGAAGGCCGTGCGGTTCAGCAGCCGCTGACACATCAGTTCCAGCGCCTTTTCGGCCGCGCCGATCACCCGCATGCAGTGATGGATCCGGCCCGGCCCCAGACGCCCCTGGGCGATCTCGAAACCCCGGCCCTCGCCGGCGATCAGATTCTCGACCGGCACCCGCACGTTCTCCAGCACCACCTCGGCGTGACCGATCGGACGTTCGTCATAGCCAAAGACGCTCAGCATCCGGTCGACCCGGAACCCGGGCGTGTCGGTCGGCACCAGGATCTGGGACTGCTGCGCATGGGTCGCGGCTCCCGTGTCGGTCTTGCCCATGACGATCGAGATGGCGACGTTCGGGTGGCCCATATTGGTCGACCACCATTTGCGGCCGTTGATCACATAATGATCGCCGTCGCGGACGATCGAGGTCTGGATATTGGTCGCGTCCGATGAGGCGACCTCGGGCTCGGTCATCAGGAAGGCGGACCGGATCTCGCCCGCCATCAGGGGCTTCAGCCAGCGGTCCTGTTGCGCCGCATTCCCGTACATATGGAGGACTTCCATATTGCCGGTGTCCGGCGCGTTGCAGTTGAACACCTCGGGGGTCCACAGCCCGGCCCGGCCCATGGCCTCGGCCAGCGGCGCATATTCGAGGTTGGTCAGGCCCGAGCCGTGCTCGCCCGGTAGGAACATGTTCCACAGGCCCGCCTCACGCGCCTCGGCCTTCAGCGACTCCATCGTCTTTGGCTGGACCGTGTGGTCGGCATGGACCTCGGCCCAGTAGTCGGCGGCGCGAGGCAGCACCCGCTCGTCGAGGAACCGGGTGACCCGCTCCTGAAAATGCAGTCCGCGATCCGAATGTTTGAAGTCCATGGTCGTCTTCCTTCCCGATACGCGAACGGCGCGATCCGCAGGGACCGCGCCGCTCTGTTCTTCTTGTTTTGTCAGCGGGCCATCAGCGCTTCAGCAGCGGGGCCAGCTTCTGGGCGATCATCATGTCGCCGGCGATCTTCAGCTTGCCCTGCATGAAGGCCATCATCGGATCGAGCTTGCCGTCCGACAGGGCCATGAAGTCGTCCCACGTCATTGAGACGGTGGCGTCGGCGGGCTTGTCCTCATTGGTCACCGAGTTCGGCACGGAGGCCCCGTCGATGTAGATCTTGCCGGCGTCGCCGAGGTCCAGCTTCACGGTCTTGCCCAGACCGGAGTTGTCGCCGACAGCGGCGCGGATGTGTTCGGTTACCTGAGCCAGATCAGCCATGGTCGTCTCCCTGGGAACGATGAGGCCACAGCCCTATCCCTCCCCGCCGCGGGTCACAAGATCACGCCGGGTAAACCTCCCGCTCCCGTGTTCTGTCGGGTCGGTGCACAACCTGTATCAAACTGCCGGCAGCGGATTGCGCCCCGGCCCGGCCTCCGCTATCGAGCCTGCCTGCCGGAGACGTGGCCGAGTGGCTGAAGGCAACGGTTTGCTAAATCGTCATACCCTGTAAGGGGTATCGAGGGTTCGAATCCCTCCGTCTCCGCCAGACCTTCCCTCCCGGGATGGGGCCAGCCACAGCCCCCTTGCCGCCAACGACTAGGCGGCCAGTTGCAGCTCTTCCGGCATCAGCGAACGGACCACAAGTCGGCTCAGCATCCGGCCTTCCAGCGAGATCAGGCCATCCACGAACAGATTGTCGGACGGGCTGTCCATCGGCGGGACCGGCTGGACCAGCGAGACAGGCACCACAAACGTCTCCTGCACCGCATCCACCAGCAGCCCGGCCAGGCGATCCTCGTGCTGGACCACCACAATGACGTGGCGTGACGAGACCTCGGTCACACCCAGTCCCAGCCTGCAGCGCAGGTCAATGACCGGCATCACCGTGCCGCGCAGATTGATCACGCCCAGAACATACTCCGGCGTCTGAGGCATATGGGTCGTCGCCGTCCAGCCCCGGATCTCGCGCACCATACGGATGTCGATGCACAGGTCCTGACCGCCAATCCCGAACGAGATCAGCTCCAGGTTTTCAGGAATTGCCACCTGGGCGGACGGACCCGGGGTTTCAGCCGCCATCAGAATTCCTCCCAGGGATCGCTGGCGATAGCGGCAGCGGAGCCCGAACGGGCATAGTTGGCGACCCGGGCCTGGATCCGGGCGACCGGGTTGCGGGCCTCGCCCCGGTGTCCGGTAGTGACGGGCACCGGACGCACAGGCCGGACAGCCGTCGTTCCGGCGCGCGGCGCACTCGCGCCCGTGTCGAACCGCATCACGAGACGGGACAGTTCGCCGGTCTCGGTGTCGAGACTGGTCGCAGCCGCAGTGACCTGCTCGACCATGGCCGCGTTCTGCTGGGTGACCTGATCCATCTGGTTCACCGCCACATTGACCTGCGCCAGACCTGTCGCCTGCTCCTGCGAGGATTGGGCGATCTCCGAGATCAGGCCGTCGATCTCCGCGACCTTGTCGACGATGTCGGTGAGCGCCAGCTCCGTTTGGCCCACCAGGGTCACCCCACGCTCGACCTGTGAGGAGGAACTGGCGATCAGGGCCTTGATCTCCTTGGCGGCCTCGGCCGAACGCTGTGCCAGCGCCCGCACTTCCTGGGCCACCACCGCGAAGCCGCGACCGGCATCCCCTGCCCGCGCCGCCTCGACCCCTGCGTTCAGGGCCAGAAGATTGGTCTGGAAGGCGATCTCGTCGATCACGCTGATGATGTTGGTGATCTTGCCCGAGCTCGCCTGGATCTCGGTCATCGCCACGACCGCCTCGCGCATGACCTCGCCGGACCGGGCGGCCGCTCCCCGGGCCCCTGATGCGGACACGGACGCATCACGTGCACCCTCGGCGCTCTGCCTGACCGTCGCGGTGATCTCATCGAGGGCGGCGGCTGTTTCCTCAAGGCTTGCGGCCTGCTGCTCGGTGCGTCGCGACAGATCATCAAAGCCCGAGGCAATCTCGCCCACACCTCTGCGGATGCCGCCGGTGGTGGCAGAGATCGAGGTCATCGCGTCCCGCAAACTGTCCACTGCCGACTGGAAGTCCGTCTTGATCTGCCCGTAGCGGCCCTCGAACCGGGCATCGATCCGCGATGTCAGGTCTCCCGACGCCAGACTGTTCAGGGCCATGGCGAGCGCGTCGACCACGTCCTGCTGTTCCTGACCGGCAATCTGCGACGCCGCCTCGGCCTGCCGATGCCGCTCGTCGATCTGTTCCTTCAGCGATGCCGCCTCGGCCTGAAGCCGCAGCCGTTCAACGCCGCCGTCCTTGAAGACCTCCACCGCACGGGCGATCTCACCGACTTCGTCCTTCAGGGTAGCTCCCGGTACGAGGACACTGAAATCCCCCGCTGCCAGCCGCTCCATGGCCCTCGTCAGCTCGCGCAGGGGCTTGATGGATCGAAGGGCCCAGATTGCACCCGCACCGCCGACGACGAGCGCACCGAGGCAGAGCAGGAGCGTCATGAGGGCAAAGCCCTCAGCGATCGTTCGGGTTTCCGTGGCGACTTTCTGGTTCTTGGCTTCCTGAAGGTCGATGAACGCATTGATCTGGCTCAGCCACTGCACGAACATCGGCCGTGCCTCCTGCATCAGCACCTGTCTGGCCCCGATCGCATCGCCGGCGCGCTGCATCTCCACCACCCGGCTGATCAAGGGGCCCGTCAACGCTTCGGTGGCCTTGATGCTCTCCACGATGGCCCGCTCGTCAGGCGTCGTGTCCGCGCTCGCCAGCATTTCGTCGAGCGGGGCGGCGGAGGCCGCGTAGCTGTCCGCAAGGCGATTGATTGTGGAGATTGCCTCCTCAAGCTCACCCGCAGTCGTTACCAGGCTCACATCGCGCAGGGCAATGGCGCGGTCGTGAACACTCCCGCGGAAATTAATCGCGTAGCGCTGCTTGACGCTGTTCACATCGTTTATCTGGGCCAGATTGTGATTGACGAGCGACACTCGCTGAACGCTGATTGTCGAAAGCGCTACAATTATAAGAAAAACGATAGAAAAACTTACAATAAATCTCGCACTAATTCTTAGGCTTGATATCTTCATTTAAGCTTGTTTACCCTGAACCAACTAGGTTTACTGAAATTAATGGATCGAATACGCTAAATTGGCGAGACGATAAGTCTTCGAGGCCGTAGGGCTACGGCATTAAGACTTGAATAATGGTCAGGCGAACAGGGTCGCACGGACCCGTCATCGGGACCGGACGGCCGTCCCGACCCGACGAGCGGGCGATTTGCCGGTCATGGACAAACCCCGCCCCGGCGAGGCATCCGGAAAGGGCGGGGCGAGACGTTTACCGATGCGTCCGGGGCCGGTCAGACCAACCAGAGCCTACTTCAGCATTGCCGGGACCTGGTTCGCACGGGGGATCGCAGACCTTGCGGGCAGAACTCACCGCGAGGTTACAGATGGGCCGGATCCGAACAGGGCGCGGCGTTTCGTCGCCGGGTGAACGCGTTTAGGCTGCCACCTGGGCGGTCAGGTCGAAGTCGACAGGCATCAGGGCACCAACGACCAGTCGGCTCAGCATACGACCTTCCAGCGAGATCAGGCCGTCGACAAACAGATTGTCGGACTCGCTGTCCATCGGCGGCACAGGCTGGACCAGCGAACTGGCGACCATGAAGGTCTCCTGCACGGCATCGACCAGCAATCCGGCCAGGCGGTCGTCATGCTGGACCACCACGATCACGTGCCGCGACGAAACCTCGGTCACGCCGAGGCCAAGGCGGCAACGCAGATCGATGACCGGCATCACTGTGCCACGCAGGTTGATGACGCCCAGAACATAGTCCGGCGTCTGGGGCATGTGAGTCGCAGGCGTCCAGCCCCGAATCTCCCGCACCATCCGGATGTCGATACACAGCTCCTGCCCGCCGATCTCGAACGAGATCAGTTCCAGGCTGTCAGGAACGGAGCCAGGCTTGGACAGACTCCCTGCATCGGCCGTCATCGAAATCTCTCCCATCGGGCTCACCACGGCGAACCCGTCTTCCCGTGACTGGCCGGCCCGCGGGGCGCAGCCAAACATGAATTCCAGCCCTCGCGCAGCGAGAACCGTGTTGGATGATCTGACGGATATTCGCTAACAGGCCGCTAATCCGGGATGGATGAGGCCCTGTCGGGATGATTTTGGCCCGTTGCGCGGCACGAAAAGGCGCACTCCGGGACGGGGATCACCGGGACGTCCCGTCGGAAGGACGCGCTTTCCCCGCCATCCGGCACCGAATCGCAAGGAGCCCTGGTCGGGATGCCAGGCCGGTTGGAACCGTCTCCGATCCGCCCCCTTCCCGGGACGTGGTCGCCCCCGAACCGTCCTCAGACCAGCCGGCTCTGCACCAGGGCGGCCTCGATGAAGCTGGCGAACAGGGGGTGGGGCTTGAACGGCCGGCTCTTCAGCTCGGGATGGTACTGAACGCCGATAAACCAGGGATGGTCCGGGCGCTCGACCGTCTCGGGCAGGACGCCGTCCGGCGAAAGTCCGGCGAAAACCAGACCCGTGGCCTCGATCCGCTCGCGGTAGTTGATGTTGACCTCATAGCGGTGGCGATGCCGCTCGCTGATCGCGGTCGATCCATAGATTTCCGCGATCCGCGACCCGGCCTTGAGGGTCGAATCGTAGGCCCCCAGTCGCATGGTTCCTCCCAGATCCCCGCCCTGGGTCCGCAGGACCCGCTGGTTGCCCTGGGTCCACTCCGTCATCAGACCGACCACAGGCTCCTCGGTCGGGCCGAACTCGGTCGAGGAGGCCTTGGGACAACCGGCCTGGTTCCGTGCCGCCTCGATCACCGCCATCTGCATGCCGAAACAGATGCCGAAATAGGGGATGTTGCGCTCGCGGGCGAAGCGGGCGGCCTCGATCTTGCCCTCCGCACCCCGTTCGCCGAAGCCGCCGGGGACCAGAACCGCATGGGCCGACTGCAGCCGGTCCTCGCAAGCCTGCCGGTCCCCCTCGAAGGTGTCGGCCTCGACCCAGTCGATATTGACCTTGACGTTGTTGGCCACGCCTCCGTGATGCAGGGCCTCGATCAGGGATTTGTAGGCGTCCTTCAGGACCGTGTACTTCCCGACCACCGCGACCGTGACCTCGCCGTCCGGATGCAGACGGCGGCGCGCGATCTCGGTCCACATCGCCAGATCGGGTTCGGGCGCATCGGTGATGCCGAAATGGGCCAGGACCTCGGCGTCCAGCCCCTCGCGGTGATAGTCCAGCGGCACAGCGTAGATGTCTTCCGAATCCATGGCCTGGATGACGCCGGTCTCGCGCACATTGCAGAACAGACCGATCTTGCGCTTCTCTTCCGGCGGGATCGGAAACTCGCAGCGGCACAGCAGGATGTCGGGCTGGATGCCGATGGAGCGCAGCTCCTTGACCGAATGCTGCGTCGGCTTGGTCTTCATCTCCCCGGCGGTCTTGATGTAGGGCAGCAGGGTCAGGTGGACGAAACAGCTCTGCCCGCGGGGCAGGTCCTGCCCCAGCTGGCGGATGGCCTCGAAGAACGGCAGGCCCTCAATGTCGCCGACGGTGCCGCCGATCTCGACCAGGACGAAATCGACCTCTTCGCCCTCATCCGTCAGCGCCGGCGTCAGGCAGAAGGATTTGATCTGGTCGGTGACGTGGGGAATGACCTGGACCGTCGCGCCCAGATAGTCGCCCCGGCGCTCCTTCTCGATGATGGTCGAATAGATCCGGCCGGTGGTGATGTTGTCCGACTTCGCGGCCGACACCCCGGTGAACCGCTCATAGTGGCCCAGATCCAGATCGGTCTCGGCCCCGTCGTCGGTCACGAAGACCTCGCCGTGCTGATAAGGGCTCATCGTCCCCGGATCGACGTTCAGATAGGGATCCAGCTTCCTCAGCCGCACCTTGTAGCCACGCGCCTGCAACAGGGCTCCCAGCGCCGCCGACGCCAGCCCCTTGCCCAGCGAGGAAACCACGCCGCCCGTGATGAACACATATCTAGCCACGGGGGGTCACCTTAGTGCCGATTCGGCACCGCTGCGGATCGACCGGCGATCCATCTGTTGAAAACACGCTTCCACCCCCGACGGGATCAGCGAATCCCATCCGGAGCGGAGGCGAGGGTGGCGGAAAGAGCGGCGGAGGAAACCCCGCCCGCACCTTATTGGGCCGGCGCGGGGGCCGGAGCGCCGGCCGTCGGGAGGCTGGCCTCCAGATCGTCCAGCGAAGGCGCGGCAGGTGCAGCGGGTGCCGCCGGCTCGGCCGGAGCCGGTGCCGTCCCGGCCGGGGCCGCGTCGAGTGCGATGGACCCCACGGCGTCGGCATCGACCACGGACCGGCTGGCCCGCTCGACGTTGCCGACGATGGTCAGGCCGATGGCGCAGGCGAAGAACGCCCCACCCAGCCACCAGGTGGTCACGGTCAGAAGATTCCCGGCCCCGCGGGCGGTCATGAAGCCCGACGGCCCGCCGCCCATGCCCAGGGCACCGCCCTCGGACTTCTGCAACAGCACGATTCCGATCATGGCGATCGAGATCAGGATCATGACGACGAGGAGAATGGTCTGGAGCATGGTCGCTTACATGTGTGGCGGTCGCCCGCCGATCAAGCGGCGGCGTCTATCACCCTTGGGCGTCAGCAGCAACGCCACCCCCGGCCGCGTGGATGATGGCCAGGAAATCCGCGGCCTTCAGGGAGGCCCCGCCGACCAGCGCCCCGTCCACCCCGTCAATCGCCAGAAGGTCTGCGGCATTCCCGGGATTGACCGAGCCGCCGTACAGGATCGGCACCGCCGCTGCGGCCTTGCCCAGACGTCCGGACAGGGCGGCGCGGATCGCGGCATGCACCTCGGCGATCTGGTCGGCGGTCGGGGTTAGCCCGCTGCCGATGGCCCACACGGGCTCATAGGCGACCGCCAGCGCCGTCCCGGCGGGAATGTCGGGCAGTGATCCCTCGATCTGGCGGGTGACCACCGCCACCGCCTCGCCGGCTTCATGCTCGGCCAGGGTCTCGCCCACGCACAGGATCGGCTCAAGCCCGGTCACCACAGCGGCCCTGACCTTTGCGGCCACCACAGAATCGGTTTCCCCGCATCCGGCCCGCCGTTCGGAATGGCCGAGAATGACCAGACGGGCCCCGGCATCGACGAGCATCGGGGCCGAAACGGATCCCGTGAAGGCCCCGCTGCCCTGCGCATGGCAGTCCTGGCCGCCGATCTCGACCCGGGAGCCGTCCACAACGGACGCCATCCGGGCGATAAGGGTCGCTGGCGGGCACAGGCCGACCCGGACCCCGGACGGCCCCGTCGTCAGCGCGTCACGCAGGGCGACAGCCTCGGCGAGGTGCTCTGCCAGCCCGTTCATTTTCCAGTTGCCGACGATCATCTTCACGGATTGTTTCATGGGGCCTGTCTAGGCACCGCCTTGCGCCCTGCCAACCCCGGCAAGACGCCCGGCGCTTGCGAGGGTCATGCCCCCTCCCCTATACGGCCCGCTGGCGCTTCTCGCCGCTCGTCCGTCAGGCCCGTCCATGATCACGCTGTTCCGCGACTTCGCGAAATCCAAATGGGCCATCGGCCTGTTCGTGCTGCTGATTCTCAGCTTCGCCATCGTGGGTGGCTCGCAGACCGACGTGTTCGGCGGCCTCGGGCCGAAACACGTGATCTCGGCCGGGGACCGGTCGGTCAACGCCGCCCAGTTCCGCACCGATTTCGAACGGATCCGCACCAATGCCCAGGAGCAGGAGGGTCGCCCCCTGACGACCGAGGACCTGGTCGAGGCGGGCGTTCATCTGCGCTATCTGGAAGGCCAGACCCAGCGGCTGGGCTTCCTCGCCTGGGCGAACAAGGTCGGGATCCGGCCCAGCGAAGAGCTGGTGCTGAAACGCATCCGCGAGATCCCCGCCTTCTTCAACCAGATCACGGGTCAGTTCGACCAGGCCCAGTACGAGCAGGCCCTCGCCGCCCAGAACGTGACCCCGGTCCAGCTGGAGGACGAGTTCCGCGACACCGCCGTCAGCGAGCATTTCGCCAGTGCCATCCAGGCCGGCCTGCGCACGCCCCGCATCTACGGAGCCCTGCTCGCCGGCCGCGCCCTCGAACTCCGCGACGGCCGCTGGTTCAATGTCACCCAGGCCATGGCGGGTACCGCCGCGGCCCCGACCGAAGCCCAGCTGACCGCCTTCCTCAGCGAGAACGCCGACCGCCTGCGTCGGCCCGAGTTCCGCATGGCCTCGGTCATCGTCTTCACCGACGCCCCCGGCGCGACCCCGCCGGCGATTCCGGAGGCCCGGATCGTCGAGCGTTTCAACTTCCGCAAGGACGGACTGTCCACGCCGGAACGCCGCACCTTCACCACCCTGACCGCGCCCGATCGCGCCGGAGCCGACCGGATCGCCGCCGCCCTGCGTGCCGGCCAGTCCCCGGCGGCGGTCGCCACGGCCAACCGCATCCAGCCCGCGGACTACACCAGTCAGCCGCGCAGCGCCGTGCCGGACCCGGCGGTCGCCGCTGCGGTCTTCGGTCTGACCGCCGGCCAGGTATCCGACCCGATCCAGGGCCGCGTCGGCTTCACCGTCGCCCGTCTGGCCTCCGTGACCCCGGGGGCAGCGGCCACGCTGGAAGGCACGCGCGAGGCGATTGTCGCCGAGCTTCAGGACGAGGACACCAAGACCCGGACCTACGGACGGGTCGAGGCCTATGAGAAGGCCCGTCAGGACGGCAAGACCCTGCCGGCCGCCGTCGCCGAGGTCGGGGCCCGGATCGTCCAGCTGCCGCCCTTCACCCAGGACGGTCGCATGCCCGATGGCCAGCCCATCCAGGCCCCGCCCCAGCTGGTCCAGAACGCCTGGACCCTGACCAGGGGGGGTGAGAGCGAGGTCATCGACGCCGGTCAGGGCCAGTATTTCGTCCTCCGTCTCGACGACATCCGCCCCGCCGCCCTGCCGACCCTCGCCGAGGTCCGGGCCCCGCTGGCCCAGCAATGGACCCTGCGCGAGAACGCCCGTCGCCTGACCGCCAGGGCCGAGGAACTGGCCGCCCGTGTCCGCGGGGGCGAGGACATCGCCGCCGTCGCCGCCTCGGCCGGAGCCACCCTGACCACCCGCGCCGGCGTGCAGCAGAACGCCGAGGCTCAGACCGCCCTGGGCGAAGGCATCCTCAGCGGGCTGTTCGGTCAGGGTCGCGGTCAGGTCTTCACCGGCCCGGCCTCGGAAACCGCCCTCGTGGTCGGCCGGGTCGATGCCATCCGGGCGGCTCCGGCCGCCACGGCCGCGCCCCTGGCCAACCAGATCCGTCCGCGTCTCAGCCAGGACATCGTCCAGGCCGCCGGCGACCAGCTGGTGACCGCCGCCGCCCGGGCCAGCAAGGCGGAGAACGATCCGGCGGCTGCCCTCGCCGCCCTCGGTGTCACCGCCCCGGCCGCCGCCGGCACCACCCCTGCGGCCCCCGCCCCGGCCCCATGAACCAAGGCGACGGGGAGACCGGCACGCGCGACGCGGCCCGGAAAGCGCTGGCCGACGGCCGGCCCCAGGTCGTCGTCCGCCGCATCGTCGACGATCTGGAGACCCCGGTCTCGGCCTATCTGAAGGTGGGCTGGGGCCGGCCCCACGCCTTCCTGCTGGAATCCGTCGAGGGCGGGGCCCTGAACGGCCGCTACTCGATCATCACCCTGGATCCGGACGTCGTCTGGCGCTGCCGCGACGGTCAGGCCGCGATCGCCCGGGGCCCGGACATCGCGGCCGGTCGCTACACCGACCAGCCGGGCGGTGCCCTCGCCTCCCTGCGCGCCCTGATCGCCGAGACCCGGTTCGATCTGCCCGAAGGCCTGCCCCCCATGGCCGCCGGCCTGTTCGGCGTCTTCGGCTATGACATGGTCCGGCTGCTGGAGCCTCTGGGGGCCCCCAATCCCGATCCGCTGGACCTGCCCGACGCCGTCCTGACCCGGCCCTCGATCGTCGCCGTATTCGATTCCGTCCGCCACGAGATCGTGGTCATGGCCACCGTCTGGCCCGAGGCCGGGCGCGACCCCGAGGCCGCCCTCGCTTTCGCAGACAGCCGTCTGGACGATTTCGAGGCCCGGCTGCGTCGCCCCCTGCTGGCCCGCCAGCCCGTCACCGAGCCGGAGCCGCTGTCGTTCCGCACCCCCGTCGACGCCCCGGCCTTCGCCGACCTCGTCGCCGCCGGCAAGGACTACATCGCCGCCGGCGACATCTTCCAGATCGTGCTCAGCCACCGGTTCCGCGCGCCCTGGACCGGTGACCCGTTCGCCGTCTACCGCTCCCTGCGCCGCCAGAACCCCTCGCCCTATCTGTATTTCCTCAACTTCGACGACTTCCAGCTGGCGGGCTCCAGCCCCGAGATCCTCGTGCGGCTGAAGGACGGCGGCGTCACCATCCGGCCACTCGCCGGCACCCGGCCCCGCGGCGACACGCCCGAGGCCGACCGCGCGCTGGAGGCCGAGCTTCTGGCCGATCCCAAGGAACGGGCCGAGCATCTGATGCTGCTGGATCTGGGCCGCAACGACGTCGGCCGCGTAGCCGCCCCCGGCAGCGTCCGCGTGACCGAAAGCTTCGTCATCGAACGCTACAGCCAGGTCATGCACATCGTCTCCAACGTCGAGGGCCGGGCCCGGGACGACATCGACGCGGTCGACGCCCTGCTGGCCGCCCTGCCCGCCGGCACCCTGTCCGGGGCCCCCAAGGTCCGGGCCATGGAGATCATCGACGAGCTGGAGACCGAAAAGCGCGGCGTCGGCTATGGCGGCGGTGTCGGCTACATCTCGGCCGGCGGCGAAGCCGACATCTGCATCGTCCTGCGCACCGCCCTGTTCGCGCGCGGAGAGATCTTCGTCCAGGCCGGTGCCGGCGTCGTGGCCGACAGCGATCCGGCCGCCGAATACGCCGAGACCGAGGCCAAGGCCCGCGCCCCCATGCGCGCCGCCGCCGACGCCTGGCGCTTCGAACTGGGTTCGCCCCTCAACCGGGACGGCGAAATCTAGAGATCGGCCCGGGTGACCGGCGCCGGGTCCTCGATCGCCACCCCGGGCCCCAGGATCATCACCCCGGCCAGAAGCACCGCCGCCGTGGCCGCCAGAGCCGCCGCCCCGAGGGTCCCCAGCACGCCGGACGGCACGTCGGCGACCTTCAGGTGCTCGCGTGCGGCCTTGATTTGCTGGACGGCGGTCGTCATCGAATCGGCTCCGGATCGAACCTTCATCTCCGGCCGGTCCGGTTAACGATCCGTGTGCGCAACGGTCCGCTTGGCGGGCGGCCCCCCACCCTCTAGAAGCGCCGCATGATCCTCGTCGTCGACAACTACGACAGCTTTACCTGGAACCTCGTCCACTACCTCGCGGAACTGGGCGCGCAGACGCATGTCGTGCGCAATGACGATCTGACCGTCGAGGAGGCCTGGGCGCTGAAGCCCGAGGCCGTGCTGCTGTCGCCCGGGCCCTGCGCGCCGGATCAGGCCGGCATCTGCCTGCCCCTGATCACGACGGCCGCCCCCGACATGCCGATCCTGGGCGTCTGCCTCGGCCATCAGGCCATCGGTCAGGCCTTCGGTGGGGATGTGGTGCGCGCCAAGACCCTGATGCACGGCAAGACCTCGCCGATAACCCACGAGAACAAGGGCCTGTTTGCCGGCCTGCCCTCACCCTTCACGGCCACCCGCTATCACAGCCTGGCCGTCGCGCGGCAGACCCTGCCCAACAGTCTGGACGTCACCGCCTGGACCGAGGACGGCGAGATCATGGGCGTCCAGCACCACGAACGACCGATCCACGGCGTCCAGTTCCATCCGGAATCGATCGCCACCGAGCACGGCCACGCCCTGCTGGCCAATTTCCTCGATCTGGCGGGCGTCAAACGTCTGGCCATGGTCTGAGGCTGTGAGCGCGGCACCCGCAGCGGGCGGGTTCAAACCCCTGCTGGCGAAACTGGTCGAGGGCCAGACCCTGACCTCGGCCGAGGCCGGTGACTTCTTCGCTGCCTGTCTGCGCGGTGAACCCACCCCGGCCCAGGTCGCCGCTGCCGTCACCGCCCTGCGCATCCGGGGCGAGACGGTGGACGAGATCGCGGCCTTCGCCGGGGCCATGCGCGACGCCGCCCTGACGCTGGATCATCCCTACGACGTCATCGACACCTGCGGCACCGGCGGGGACGGGGCCCACACCTTCAACATCTCGACCGCGGCGGCCCTGGTTCTGGCCGGCGCGGGCCTGAAGGTCGCCAAACACGGCAACCGCGCCATGAGTTCGAAGTCGGGGTCATCGGACGTGCTCTCGGTTCTGGGCGTCGACCTGACGGCGGGTCTGGCCCAGCAGCGTCAGGCGCTGGACGAAGCCGGCATCGCCTTCCTGTTCGCCCCCTCCTACCACGGGGCCATGCGCCACGTCGGACCGGTCCGGGCCGAGATCGGCTTTCGCACCGTGTTCAACCTGCTGGGGCCCCTGTCCAATCCGGCGGGCGCGAAACGTCAGGTCATGGGCGTCTATGACCCCCGCCTGCTGGAGCCCCTGGCCGAGGTTCTGGGCCGGCTGGGGGCCACCCGCGCCTGGACCGTCCATGGTCAGGGGCTCGACGAACTGACCACCACGGGCCCCAGCGAGGTGGCCGAGTGGAAGGATGGCGCGGTCCGCCGCTTCACCGTGACGCCCGAGGACGCCGGCCTGCCACGCGCCGACCTCGAAGCCTTGCGCGGCGGCGATGCGGAGGCGAACGCCGCCGCCCTGACCGCCCTGCTGGCCGGCCAGACCGGCCCCTATCGCGACATCGTCCTGCTGAACGCCGCAGCCGCCCTCGTCGTCGCCGACCGGGCCCCGGATCTGAAGGCGGGCGTGGCCATGGCCGCCGCCGCCATCGACGACGGCCGGGCGGCAGCGGCGCTAGCCGGCCTCGCCCGCATCACCTCGACACCCCTGCCTGCCGGCGAAGACCAGCCATGACCCCAGCCACGACCCCAGCCACGACCCCAGCCACGACCCCAGCCACGACCGACGTCCTCGCCAAGATCGCCGCCTACAAGCGTGACGAGGTCGCCGTCCGCAAGGCGGCACAGTCACACGCCGCCATCGAGGCCCTCGCCGCGACGACCGACGCCCCGCGCGGCTTCACCGCCGCCCTGCGCCGTCGCGCGGCTCCCGGTCGCCCCGCCCTGATCGCCGAGATCAAGAAGGCCAGTCCGTCCAAGGGTCTGATTCGCGCCGACTTCGACCCGCCCGTCCTCGCCCGCGCCTATGAGGCCGGCGGCGCGACCTGCCTCTCGGTCCTGACCGACGGCCCCAGTTTCCAGGGCGACGACACCTATCTCCAGTCCGCCCGCGCCGCCGTGACCCTGCCCTGCCTGCGCAAGGACTTCCTCGTGGACCCCTGGCAGGTGGCCGAGAGCCGGGCCCTGGGGGCCGACTGTATCCTGATCATCATGGCCATGATCGACGACGCTTTGGCCGCCGACCTGCTGGCCGAGGCCCGCCGGTTCGGCATGGACGCCCTGATCGAGACCCATGACGAGGCCGAAATGGCGCGCGCCGTGGCTCTGGGCGGCGACCTGATCGGCATCAACAACCGCTCGCTGAGGACCTTCGACGTCGATCTGGGCACCACCGCCCGCCTGGCCTCGATGGCCCCGGCGAACGCCCTGCTGGTCGCCGAAAGCGGCCTGTTCACCCCCGCCGACGTGGCCATGGTCGCCGCCGCCGGGGCCTCGGCCATCCTCGTCGGCGAGAGCCTGATGCGTCAGGACGACGTCGAGGCGGCGACCCGGACGCTGCTCGCCTGACGTCTGCGGTGTTGGCGGGGTCGGCGGTTCTTCGCCGGAAATTTTTGCAGTTCACCGTTTCTCCGGCCCGGTCTGCATTGACCGCCTTTGAAAGGGGCCCGGAACGCCCTCGAAATGCAGTCCGTCGGCCCGCTCCCCGTTAAGTTGACATTAGGCAAGAACACTTACAGAACATCGACAACGGTTCACGACTTGTTCTGAAGGCCCACCGCCGATGCTCACGCGCAAACAGCACGAACTCCTGATGTTCATCCACGAGCGGATCAAGGAGACGGGCGTCTCCCCCTCGTTCGACGAGATGAAGGAGGCGCTGGATCTGGCGTCCAAATCGGGCATCCACCGGCTGATCACGGCCCTGGAGGAACGCGGCTTCATCCGCCGCCTCGCCCACCGCGCCCGGGCGCTGGAGGTGACCAAATTGCCCGAACAGGCGACGACGGGCCCCGTGCGCGGGCGACCCGGCTTCACCCCGGCCGTCATCGAGGGCGGCGGTCGCTCCGCCCCGGCTGAGCCCGCCAACGACACCCGCGAGCTGGTTCTGGTCGGCAAGATCGCCGCCGGCGTGCCCATCGCCGCCCTGCAGCAGGACCACGGCCGCTATCAGGTGCCCGAGGCCATGCTGGGGGCCGGCGAGCACTACATGCTCGAGATCGAGGGCGACTCCATGATCGAGGCCGGGATCCTCAACGGCGATCTGGTGGTGATCAAACGGGTCGACACCGCCGCCTCCGGCGAGATCGTCGTGGCCCTCGTCGAGGGCGAGGAGGCGACCCTGAAGCGCCTGCGCAAGAAGGGCGGCTCCATCGCCCTGGAGCCCGCCAACCGCAACTACGAGACACGCATCTTCGGCCCCGACCAGGTCGAGGTCCAGGGCAAGCTGGTCGGCCTCATCCGCCGCTACCACTGACTCCGGGGCTCCACGGCCGCTCACCCCGGACGTCCGCCGTCCACACCGCGCTCCAGCCCGGCGGCATGCGCCACAGTTCGACCGCCCCGCCCCGGGCGAAATCGACGCCGTCCAGCACCAGCCGGTCCGTGCATTCGGCCGGAAGGGTCGCGACCACCGCCCGCACACTCACCACCGGGGCGGACTGGCACAGATCGGCCATCTCCCCTTCATCGGGGGCCGTCGTTCCCCACCACAGGGCCAGCGGGGCGGCCTGCGCATCCGGTGCGCAGTCCGTCCGGCCGCAGACCCATCCCTCGTCCGTCCGCGCCCCGGGCTCAAGGCCACGTCTTCGGGCCCACAGGTCGGAGGCGAAGGTCCGGACACCCGGCCGGATCACGCGGGCCACTCCGTCTTCGGTGAAGGCCGCGTTGGCACCGCCGTCGCCGATCCAGACGTCCGGCGTTGGCGACCGGGGCCACCAGAACACCGCCAGCGCGAGGGGGAGACCCAGCCACCGCAGTCGCCCGCGCCACAGGCACATCAGCAACACCCCCAGAAACGAGATCGGCAGGACATGATCCGGCGCGCTCGCGATGATCTGCACCGCCCCGGGCAAGCCGGCCGTCCAGTGCCCGATGGCCAGCATCGCCTCGACGCCCTGCCCCGCGACCCACAGAAACGGCCCGCCCAGCCCCAGCGGCTCCAGCATCGCCCCCAGCGCCAGCGCCGGCATCATCATGAAATCCGCGATCGGCGAGGTCAGCAAGTTCGCCACCAGCCCGTACAGGGCGGCCCGGTTGAAATGCTGGACCGCGAATGGCCCGGTCGCCGCCCCCGCCACCAGGCTGGCCATCACCGCCACCGTCAGCCAGTGCCGCGCATTCTGGAGGGCCGCGATCGGCCAGGGCACCGACAGCTCGCGGATCCGCGGCGGCCACACCTCGGCCAGGGCCACCAGCGCCGCCGTCGCCGCAAACGACATCTGGAACCCCGGCGTCACGATCGCCTCCGGCTGCAGTATCAGCACGATCATCGCCGCCACCGCCAGCGCCTGCATGCTGATCGCGGGTCTATCCAGGAGGATCGCGGCGAACATCACGGACGCCGTCACCGCCGCCCGCTGCGCCGGCGCCGGCGCGCCGGACAGCACCAGATAGCTCCACACCGCGACCAGTCCGACAACCGCCGCGATCTTCTTGCCGGACACCCGGAGCGCCAGCCACGGCCAGGCCGCCACGCCCAGCCGCACCGCAAAGAAGGCGAACCCGCCCACGATCGCCATATGGAGGCCCGAGATCGACAGGATGTGCGCCAGTCCGGAATCCCGCATGGCGTCCAGATCCTCGGGCTGGATCCATGTCTCATGCCCGGTCGTCATCGCCGCCGCGACCCCTCCGGTCCGCTCCCCCAGCCGGTCGACGATCCGCTGCGCCAGACCGAACCGGGCCGCATTGACCGCCATGGTCAGCCGAATCTGCCAGGGTGGCGGTGACAGGTCCGCCAGGCGCGTGTCGGACAGGGCAAAGGCCGTCCCGCCCAGTCGCTGGAAGAAGGCGTTGCGGCCGAAATCATAGGCTCCCGGACTGGCGGGCGGTGGCGGCGGGTTCAGGATGGCGAACAGCCGGACCGGCGTCCCCGGTGCCGGCGGCGCGCCCCGGACCGTGGCCCTCAGCCGGACCGGCGTGGCCTCGGGCGTCAGACCCCGGATCCAGACCGGGGCCAGCACCACCCGGTGGCCCCGGTCGCCGGGACTGTCGACATCCATGACCCAGGCCTCCAGCGTCACGGGGGCCTCAAGGGCCGGGGCGATCGGGGCTGTGACCCGGTCGGTCCGCAGTTTCGCCCCCGCCAGCCCCAGCGTCAGACAGGCCAGCAGCATCAGCGGCAGGGTCACCGCCCTTCCCCGCCCTTGCCGCCGCGCCCACAGCCAACTCCCGGTCACAACAGCAGCGGCAAGAACGAGTGGCCAGACCGGAGGCTCCTGTTTCAGGGCGAAATAGATCGCCGCCCCCGCCCCGAAGGCGACCGGCGCCCACAGCCGCCAGCGCAGCCCCTGGCTCCTGATCTCGGTCCACACCCCGTCGCTGATGCGTTCGGCCAGACTAGGTTTTGGCGCATCGGGAGGTATAAGGGCCGCCCCTTCGGACGCCCTTGCCATGCCCTCATCCTCCGCCCCCACCCGGGTCGTCACCCGCTTCGCCCCCTCGCCGACCGGCTATCTGCACATAGGCGGCGCAAGAACGGCACTTTTCAACTACCTTTACGCGAAGGGCCACGGAGGAAAGTTCCTCGTGCGCATCGAAGATACCGACCGCGAGCGCTCCACCGACGACGCCGTCAAGGCGATCTTTGACGGTCTCAGCTGGCTGGAACTGTTCGCTGACGAGGAGCCGGTGTTCCAGCACGCCCGCGCCGACCGCCACCGCGCGGTCGTCGACGCCCTGCTGGAGGCCGGTGCCGCCTATCGCGACTACACCTCTGCCGAAGAGACCGGCCGGCTGCGTGACGAGGCCAAGGCCGCCCGCACGACCTTCGAATCGCCGTGGCGCGATCGCGAACCGACGGTCGACGACCTGTCCCAGCCGCACGTCGTCCGCTTCCGCCGCCCCCTGCCGGGCCGGACCGTCGTCCATGATGCGGTTCAGGGCGAGGTCAGCTGGGACAATGCCGATCTGGACGACCTGGTCCTGCTGCGCTCGGACGGCAACCCGACCTACAACCTGGCCGTGGTCGCCGATGATCACGACATGGGCGTCACCCATGTCATCCGCGGCGACGACCATCTGAACAACGCGGCGCGCCAGTCGCTGATCTATGACGCGCTCGGCTGGGATCGGCCGGTGTTTGCCCACATTCCCCTGATCCACGGTCCGGACGGTGCCAAACTGTCCAAGCGCCACGGGGCCCAGGCCGTCCACGAATATGCCGAGATGGGCTATCTGCCCGAGGCCATGCGCAACTATCTGGCCCGGCTGGGCTGGGCCCACGGCGACGACGAACTGTTCAGCGACGACCAGGCGCGCGACTGGTTCGATCTGGACGGCATCGGCAAGGCCCCGGCCCGGCTGGACTTCGACAAGCTCGCCCATGTGAATGCCCACTGGCTGCGGCTGGCGGATGACGGACGTCTGGCCGGTCTGACGCTGGATGCCCATCTGGCCACCGGTGCCCCGCTGAACGAAGGCGACGAGACGCGGCTGCAACAGGCCATCCCGTTCGTGAAGGACCGGGCGAAGACCCTGCTGGAGCTGGCGGCCCAGACCGCCTTCGTGCTCCGGACCCGTCCGCTGGATCTCGACGACAAGGCCCGCGCCCTGCTGTCCGGCGAGACCCATGACCGGATCGCTCGCGTCCGCGCCCGGCTCGCCCTGTTCGAAAGCTGGGACGTCTTCGCCCTCGAAGCCGAGCTGAAGGCCTTCGCCGAAGAGGAAGGCGTCGGCTTCGGCAAGATCGGCCCGCCCATGCGCGCGGCCCTCACCGGCGGGGCCGCCTCGCCCGATATGGCCCGCACCCTTTCGGCCCTCGGCCGCGAAGAGGCTCTGGGGCGCTTGGATGATGCGCTGCAACAGACTAAGTGATCACCCATAACAAATCGGGGTCCGGGTTCTCCCGTCCGGACCAACAATCGCAAAGGGCGCGCCTGATGACCGAAGCTTCCAAATCCGCCGGATCGGCGACCCTGACCTACGGCGACGTGTCCGTCGATCTGCCGGTCCTGTCGGGCTCGACCGGCCCGAACGTGATCGACATCCGCAAGCTGTACGGCGCGACCGACGCCTTCACCTACGACCCCGGCTTCACCTCGACGGCCTCGTGCGAAAGCGCCCTGACCTTCATCGACGGTGACATCGGCACCCTGCTGCACCGCGGCTATCCGATCGACCAGCTCGCCTCGCAGTCCAACTTCATCGAGGTCTGCCACCTGCTGCTGCATGGCGAGCTGCCGACCGCCGCCCAGTACGAGGCGTTCGAACGCAGCATCACGATGCACACCATGCTGCATTCGCAGTTCGACCGCTTCTTCGAGGGTTTCCGCCGCGACGCCCACCCGATGGCCATCATGGTCGGCACGGTCGGGGCCCTGTCGGCCTTCTATCACGACAGCCTGGACATCCATGA
>JAIEQA010000008.1 GCA_019748095.1 Caulobacteraceae bacterium
CCATGGGCGGTCAGGGTGGGAACGATCTTCGGAGGGGCCGTCAGGGCGTCGC
This sequence comes from Caulobacteraceae bacterium, assembly GCA_019748095.1. GTDB lineage: Bacteria > Pseudomonadota > Alphaproteobacteria > Caulobacterales > Caulobacteraceae > Brevundimonas. The sequence continues at coordinate 53 of JAIEQA010000008.1, forward strand.
CGACGATGAACAGGCGGTCGACCTGGCGGGCGCACAGATTGGCCCAGGAGGGCTCATCCTGTTCGGCGACATAGAGGACGTAGTCGTGGCTGTCCTCCATGCGCGAGAACCAGTCTGCGAGCGAGGACAGGGCGGACTGATCGATGATCTGGCAGGTGTAGCCCTGACTTTCGATCCCGGCCGCCACGCGCTCCACGAAGGCGCGGATGGGCCGGGCCCGGACCGAGACGAAGCCGAAAACGCCGGGCTCGGTGACGCCGGGGGCCCGTTCGCGCGCGCGATGGAGCATCAGGCGCGACAGCTCGATCATGACGTCCGGCCGGCTGCGGACGGCCTCGAAAAAAGCCTCGGCTGGCAGCGCCAGGATTTCGGAATCGCGCAGGGCGACGACGCTGGCGGAATGGGGGCTGCCGGCGATCAGGGCCATTTCCCCGACCGGCTCGCCCGGCTTGATGACGCCGAGAAACTGGGGCGGCTGACCCTCGTCCTGGCGGAAGACGCCCAGCCGGCCGGAGCGCAGGAGGTACAGGCTGTCGGGGGCGTCGCCGGCGGCGAACAGCAGCTCTCCGCCGGTCAGGGCGAACCAGCTGGCCCTGGTGTTCTGATCCTCGAACACCTTGGCCAGCGCCGCTTCCAGACTGTCGGGACGGGCGTGGGGCATGGTGAGGTGTCGCTGGATCCCTTGAGGCGGTTACGCGATCGCGCCGCCGGGAGTTAGCGGCGGTTCGCGGCGGGGGGCAAGGGGGGAACCCGCACGGCTTCTCCCTCCCCCCTCGGGGGAGGGGCGTCGCGCAGCGACGGGGTGGGAGGGGCCGGTGAGTTGGCGACAGACCGTCGCTGGTTCGCCTTGCCGCCCCCACCCGGCTTCGCTCCGCTCAGCCACCCTCCCCGAACGGGGAGGGAGATGGATCAGTGCTGGCTGTCCCACCAGCGCACGGCGTCGGCGTCGCGGGCGCTGAGGTCGGGGTAGGCGGGGTCGGAGCCGACGTCGGGGACGCGGCGCCAGGAGCGGGCGCATTTGGGGTACTCAGCAAGAGCGATTACCGTGCCCACGTGCGGGGTATTTTCATGAGCCACGGCACCTTCCGGCGGCTTTTCGAACCGGAACTGAGCGATGCTCGTCACAAACACTTCCGCCGCAAATTCCTCAGGAGTTTCAGACATTTCTTCGAACTGGGCGAAGTAAGGAATTTTGCCGCCCCTAAGCTGGGGCAGTGCTGGATCGATATAAACTATCGGGAAAGCTTCAAGAGAACTTCCGATACGCTTTTCAGCACGCGCCCGTTCGAGCGCGAGATTGACCATGTCTTTGGTCTTTTTGATCTCGCCCCAAGTTGCAGGCGCTTGCTCATTGAACCACTCCGCCGGCGTCTCGGGGATCACGCGGGCGCAGTTGGTGCCGGCGTCGGGATACCGCGTCGTCCAGGCCTCCTCCATCGTAAAGGGGGTCAGCGGCGCGAGCCAGGCGGTGAGGCGCAGGAAGACCTCGTGCATCACGGTGCGGGCCGCGCGACGGCGGATCGCGTCGGGGCGGTCGCAGTAGAGGCTGTCCTTGCGGATGTCGAAATAGAGGGCCGACAGGTCGCCGGCGCAGAACTCCAGCACCGGGCGGACGACGTCCTGGAAGCGATAGGTGTCGTAGGCGCCGCGCACCTGCAGATCGAGCTCCCACAGCCGGTGCAGGATGAACCGCTCCAGCGGGGGCATGTCGGCGTAGGCGACGCGCTCGGCCTCGTCGAAATCGGCGAGGGCCCCCAGCAGGTAGCGGACGGTGTTCCGGAGCTTGCGATAGGCGTCGACCGTGGTCTGGAGGATCTGCTTTCCGATCCTCTGGTCCTCGGCATAGTCCACCAGGGCGACCCACAGGCGCAGGATGTCGGCGCCGGATTCCTTGATGACGACGGCGGGGTCGGTGGTGTTGCCCCGCGACTTGGACATCTTCTCCCCGTTCTCGTCCTGGGTGAAGCCGTGGGTCAGGACGGCGTCATAGGGGGCGCGGCCGCGGGTGCCGGAGCCTTCCAGCAGGTTGGACTGGAACCAGCCGCGATGCTGGTCCGAGCCCTCGAGATAGAGGTTGGCCGGCCAATGGCTGGGGCGGTCGCCGGTGTAGCCGTGGGCCGGATCCCGCGTCTCGAGGGCGAAGGCGTGGGTGCAGCCGGAGTCGAACCAGACGTCGAGGATGTCCTCGATCTTCTCGTAGTTGGCCGGATCATGCAGGCCAAGGAAGTCTGCGTCGGGGCGGGTGTACCAGGCGTCGGCACCGCCTTCCTCAATGGCGGCGACGATGCGGGCGTCGACCTCGGGGTCGTGCAGGGGGTGGCCGGTGTGTTTGTCGACGAACATGGCGAGCGGCGTGCCCCAGGCGCGCTGGCGGCTGATCAGCCAGTCGGGGCGGCCCTCGACCATGGAGCGGATACGGTTCTTGCCGGCCGCGGGGTGGAAGTCGGTCTGGTCGATGGCGGTCAGGGCCGTCTCGCGCAGGGTTGCGCCGTCCGCGTGGTCCAGTGCCTTGTCCATGCGGATGAACCACTGGGGCGTGTTGCGGAAGATGACCGGGGCCTTGGAGCGCCAGCTGTGGGGGTAGCTGTGTTCGAGGCGACCGCGCGCCAGCAGGGTCCCGGCCTCGATCAGTTTCTCGATCACGGCGGGGTTGGCCGAGCCGAACTTGCCGGTCTTCTTGCCCTCGGTTTCGAGGACCTTCAGGCCGGCGAACAGGGGGACGGCGGGGTAGTAGGCCCCGTCGGGATCGACCGTGTCCGGGACCTCATGATGGCCGTGGGCCTTCCAGACGTCGTAGTCGTCCGCGCCGTGGCCGGGGGCGGTGTGGACGAAGCCGGTGCCGGCATCGTCGGTGACGTGGTCGCCGTCCAGCAGGGGCACGTTGAAGCGATAGCCGTCGTCCAGCTCGGCCAGGGGGTGGGCGCAGACGAGGCCGGAGGGATTGAGGTCGTCGATGCGGGTCCAGGTGGCGATCTTCGCGGCCTTGAAGACCTCTTCGGCCAGTTTGTCGGCGAGGATCAGCCGGTCGCCGGGTTTGGCCCACGGTGCGAATTCGAGGCCGGTCTCCATCGACTGGACCTCGTACAGGCCATAGGCGATTTCCGGGCCATAGCTGATCGCGCGGTTGGCCGGGATGGTCCAGGGCGTGGTGGTCCAGATGACGACGGCGGGGGTCTGGTGGCGGAAGGCCAGCAGGTCGTCGGGATGGTCGTCGGTGGCTGCGATGACCGGGAACTTGACCCAGATCGTGGGCGAGACGTGGTCGTGGTATTCGATCTCGGCGTCGGCCAGGGCGGTGCGCTCGACCGGGGACCACATGACGGGCTTGGAGCCGCGATACAGCTGGCCTGAGTTCTTGAACTTGTGGAACTCCTTCACGATGGCGGCCTCGGAGCCGTAGTCCATCGTGGCGTAGCGGTTGGCGAAGTCGCCGGTGATGCCGAGGCGCAGGAACTGGGCCTTCTGCACCTCGATCCAGCCGGCGGCGTATTCGCGACAGGCGGCGCGGAACTCGGCCTTGGAGACCTCGTCCTTGCGGCGGCCCTTGGCGCGGTATTGTTCCTCGATCTTCCACTCGATCGGCAGACCGTGGCAGTCCCAGCCGGGCACGAAGTCGACGTCGAAGCCCAGCAGGAAGCGGCTGCGGACGACGAAATCCTTGAGCGTCTTGTTCAGGGCGTGGCCGATGTGGATGTCGCCATTGGCATAGGGCGGGCCGTCGTGGAGGACGTACAGGGGGGCGCCCGAGGCCTGACGGGCCGTCCGCAGGGTCGAATACAGGTCGCCCCATTGCTCGAGGATCTGGGGTTCCTTCTGGGGCAGGCCGCCGCGCATAGGGAAGGGCGTCTCGGGCAGGAAGACGGTCTCGCGGTAGTCGCGGGCGGTCGGGGACTCGGGGGTCTGGGCGTCGTCGGCCATGGGATCAGTCTCGGGCAAGCGTGTGGGCGTCGGTGTGAGGTCGGCTGGAATCCCGGCGCAGGCGAGGGCGATCAAGCCCCGTCGGCACTACGCCGGGCGGCTAATCTCGATCGGAATGATCCGGCGCGCGTCCATGGACAGGTCCTATCAGGGCGCGGAGGCTGGGAAAAGCGCGGGCTTGCGGTAACTTGCTTTCGCGCGGGTGGACCGTGGAGGGGAAGAGTGGATGCGTAAGGGTGTGATGAGTCTTGTGGGTGCCGCATTGGTCGGCCTGGCACTTGGGGCCTGTGACTCACAGCCGGCGGAAGGCGATGTGCCGGAAGCCGCGGCGGTGGCCGCCGTGGCCGAGGGGGCGGAGGCCTTCGTGCGGGACCTGTATGCGGCCTACCACGACGATCCGAACATCCAGTCGGGCCGGACCGACGCGGTCTGGTCCGCCCGGACGAAGGGGCTTTGGGACGAGAATTTCGAGGCGGCCGAGGGCGTGGGCTATCTGGGTTTCGACCCGATCTGTGCCTGCCAGGACTGGGTCAAGTTGTCGGTGACCGATCTGGCTGTGACGCTCACCGGGGCCGACAGCGCCGATGCAGCGGTCGCGTTCGTGAACGGCGAGCCGCCGCAGACGGTTCGTCAGACGCTGAAGCTCGTGCGGGAGGACGGACAATGGGCGGTCGACGACATCGTCTGGGGGGCGGGCCATGTCCAGGCCGGCCAGCCGAACATGGTGGAGGGGCTGATTGCCTCAACGGCCGAGATCAAGGCGATGCCGCAAAATGGTGGATAAGCCGAACGCAGCCCGGTCGCCGAACGGCGGGCAGGAACCGGACAAGAGGAGAGATTTGAAGATGATGCGGACTGTGATTCTCATTTCGGCGAGCGCCTTGGCGCTGGCGGCCTGCTCGCCCGAAGCAGCCAACGACTCTCAAGGCGATACCCCCGCCGCAGCCACCGCGACTGCCGGCGAGGCGTCGTTGCCCGAGCCGGGGACCCGCGAGGCGATCTATGCCGCCGCCGCCGTGGGCCCCGAGCCGTTCGTGCGGGCGATCTACGACCAGTTCACCAACGGCGGACCGAAGGGCGAACCGCCGGCCCCCGGGCAGGATCCGATCTTCTCGCGCATAATGAACGCCCTGATCGGGGCGGATTTCCGGGCCGCCAATGGCGAGGTGCCGACCCTGAATTACAACCCCTTCTGCATCTGCCAGGATCAGGGGGAGTTCGTGGTGACCGCCCTGGCCGTGGCCCAGGCCGACGCCAATGCCGCAGACGCCAGTGTCGCCTTCACCAATGCCGGTCAGGCGAAGCGGATGGAGCTGAAGCTGGTGCGCGAGGGCGGCAACTGGAAGGTCGACGACATCGTCGACGTCGACGGTCAGGGCTCGCTGCACGACGCCCTGATGAAGGTGGCGGAGGCGGCGGGGTGATGCCTAGCGCGCGGCGGCCAGGGCCGCCCGCGCCGCGGCCGCGTCGGCGTCGATCTGGACCTTGAGGGCTTCGAGCCCGTCCAGCTTCATCTCGCCCCGCAGGCGGGCGACGAGGTCGGTCTCGATGGTCTGGCCGTAGAGGTCGCCGGCGAAGTCGAACAGCCAGACTTCCAGCATCGGGTCGGCGGTCTGGAACATGGGGCGGACGCCCAGATTGGCGACGCCGTCGATGACCCGGCCGTCCGGCAGGCGGGTGCGGGTGGCATAGACCCCGTAGGCGGGACGCATATAGTCGCCGAGTGCCACATTGGCCGTGGGCACGCCGATTGTGCGGCCGCGCTTGTCGCCGTGGATCACCTCGCCCTCCAGCGCGAAGGGACGGCCGAGGATGCGGGCGGCGCGGTCCATGTCGCCGGCGGCCAGGGCCTCGCGCACCGCGCTGGAGGACAGTTTCAGGCCGTCGGGGTCGTCGACCCGGCCCGTGACCGAGACGCTGAAGCCGAGATCCTGGCCGGCGCGGGTGAGGGCGTCGGGGGAGCCGGTGCGGCCCTTGCCATAGGTGAAGTCGAAGCCGACGGCGGCATGTTTCAGGCCGAGGCCCCCGGAAAGCACGTCATGGGCGAAGGTCTGGTCCGACATGGCGGCCATGTCGGCGTCGAACGGTAACAGATGCAGGCGGTCGACGCCCAGCGGTTCCAGCGCCCGGGCCATCTGGGCCGGGGTCATCAGCCGGAAGGGGGCGGCCCCGGGCTGGAACCAGCGGCGGGGATGTGGCTCAAAACTGACCACGGCGAGAGGGGCGTCGAGGCGACCGGAGGCCTCACGCGCGGCGGCGATGACGGCCTGATGGCCCCGGTGGACGCCGTCGAAGGCTCCGAGAGCGGCGGCGGCCCCGCGGTGTTCCGGGGGCAGGTCGTGCCAGCCGGTGACGATGGGAACGGACACGGCGGCGCTCGATCAGTCCCGGGCGGGACGCCGGCGGCGTGGAACGCGCACGAGGGCCTCGCCCTCCATGATCATGTCCTCGCCGACATAGCCTTCGGTACGCAGGGTCACCCGGGCCGTCTCGGGATCGACGGCAGACACGGTGATCCGGGCCTTGACCACGTCGCCGATGCGGACCGGCTTGTGGAAGGCCAGGGTCTGGGACAGGTAGATGGCCCCTGCCCCCGGGAGGATTGTGCCGACCACGGCCGAGCCGAAGGAGGCGCTGAGCAGGCCATGGGCGATGCGGCCGCGATAGGCGGTCTTTGACGCGAAGGCCTCGTCCATATGGACCGGGTTGAAGTCGTCGGATGCCTCGGCGAAGGCCTGGATGCGGTCCTCGGTGATGGTGACGTCCTTGACGGCCACCATACCCGCCTGGAGTTCTTCGAGGATGTAGCCGCCCGAGGGGTGTGGTCCGGTAATCATGGGCCGGTGTTAGCGGGGCGGGGGTGATTTGGCGAGAACTACCAGCGGAGCTCCAGCGCGGCATAGCGGGCCCAGGCGGTTTCGGCGGTCAGGAGGGCGGCGGCGCGGGCAGGGTCGAGGGTGCCGTCCGGGCCCCGGGCGGCATCGCCATGGATTCCCTGGGCGATGAACAGGCAGTCGAGCGCCTGACGGTTTGCCCCCAGCACATCGGTGACGACGCCATCGCCGATGCACAGGACCCGCGAACGATCCACCGGGCGGCCCAGCAGGCGTTCGGCCTCGATCAGGGACAGGGCGTAGATCGGGCCGAAGGGCTTGCCGGCCATGGTCACCCGCCCGCCCAGCGATTCGTAGAGATCGGCCAGGGATCCACCACAATAGATGATCTGGTCGCCGCGCTGCACGATCCGGTCGGGATTGGCGCAGATCAGTTCGAGGTCACGGGCCGCGGCCGCGGAGAGGCGGGTGCGGTAGTCCTCGGGCGTCTCGGTCTCGTCGTCGATCATGCCGGTGACGGACAGGAAGGCGGCGTCATCGGCCCCGGTCGCGCGGTCGAGGGCGAGGCCGTCGTAGAGGATGTCGTCGCGGTCGGGTCCGATGATCCAGGCGGGGCCGGGGGCCCGCTTCGCCAGTTCGGCCCGCGTAGCGTCGCCCGAGGTGACAAAGGCGCTCCAGCTGTCGCGCGGCACGCCCAAGGCGTCCAGTTGGGCGATGACGTCCGAGGCTGGCCGGGGAGAGTTTGAGATGAGCACGACATGGCCGCCGCCGGCGTTAAACCGGGTCAGGGCGGCGCAGGCCTCGGGCCAGCTTTCACGGCCGTTGTGGATCACGCCCCAGACGTCGCACAGCAGGATGTCATAGTCGGCGGCGACGGCGGACAGGCCGGGGAGGGCATGGGGCAGGGTCATGGGGCGGTTCATAGCCTGCCCGTCACAAGGGGGGAAAGGGCGGACGGCCGTTGGCGCGCGCTGTCCAGCCTGCTAACCGGACGCGCATGAAAATCCCTCGCATCGCCTGGGCCGCCTATGGCCTTGCCCTCATCATCATCGTGCTGGACCAGCTGACCAAGGCCTGGATGCTGGACGGGCTGGACCTGCGCGAGGTCGGCCGGGTGCTGGTCGCGCCCCCGATCCTGAACTTCACCTATGTCGAGAACACCGGCGTCAGCTTCGGCCTGTTCGGCGGTGGCGGCGCACGCTGGGTTCTGAGCGTGTTTTCGATCCTCGTGGCCGGGGGGCTGGCGATGTGGGCGCTGAAGGCCGAGCGCCGGCTGCTGGTCTCGGCCATTGGTCTGGTGATCGGAGGGGCGATCGGCAATGCGATCGACCGGATCCAGTACGGCTACGTCGTGGATTTCATCGATCTGTCGGGCACCGGCCTGTTTCCGTGGGTGTTCAACATCGCCGACAGCGCCATCACTGTCGGCGTCGTGCTGCTGATTCTGGACAGTCTGCTGTCGGAACGCAAAGCCGGCGTTGGCGCGGCCAACGAAAAGGCGTAATCACCCGCTCTTTCCTCGTTCTCGACTGCGCGACCCGTCTGCGCCGGAGCCGAACCGAACCATGCGCCTTCTGACCGTTTCTCTCGTCGCCGTATCCGCCCTGGCCCTGACGGCCTGTGGCAGCATGCGCCAGTCCATCGGCCTGACCAAGGTGGTGCCGGACGAGTTCGTCACCGTGTCCTCGGCCCCGCTGACCGTGCCGCCGGAGTACGGCCTGCGTCCCCCGGCACCGGGCCAGCCCCGGCCCCAGGAACTGGCCCCCGAGAGCGCGGCCCGCCAGATCCTGCTGGGTCAGCGCCAGTCGATCACACGCTCGCCGGGCGAGACCGCGCTGGTGACTGCCGCCGGGGCCGACCGGGCCGACCCGCTGGCTCGCTATGTCGTGGACGACGAGTTCGGCGACCTGGCCCACAAGGAAGAGAGCTTCGCCAACCGGATCCTGTTCTGGCGTCGTGACGACGCATCGACCCAGGCCCCGACGGTGACCCAGACATCCCAGGGCGCGGTGACCATCGATGCCGCCACCGAGGCGGCCCGATTGCAGGCCCTGACCGGCAACCGATCCTCGATCGTGATCGCCCCGCGGCGTTCGGGCGGGTTCAAACTGCCGGGGCTTTGATCCTCCACCTGGCATAGCCCGGGAGGAGGATTGGCTTGCCAGTCTTACGTCAGTCCTTAATGTGAACGGACCTTTCCGAGGACCGTTCGTCATGGCCAACATCCTGTCGCTCACCCACCTGTCCGGCGTCGAGCAGTTGCGTCTGGCCTTCCAAGGCGAGGACAATGCGGCCCCGATCGCGCGGACGCTGGACTATGCCCTGATCGAGGTCGAGGAGGGCCGGGTGGTGTTCGAGGGGACGCCGACACGGGCGGTCTACAATCCCATCGGCACGGTGCACGGCGGCTGGATGGCGACGCTGCTTGATTCGGCCTGCGCCTGTGCCGTGCATTCGATGCTGAAGCCGGGGCAGGCCTACACGACGCTGGAAATCAAGACGGTGTTCCATCGCGCCCTGACCGAAGGCGTGCCGGTGAAGGCCGAGGGGCGGATCGTGCAGATCGGCCGACGCGCGGGGTTCGCGGAGGCGGACCTGAAGGGGCTGGACGGCAAGCTGTATGCGACGGCGACGTCGACCTGTCTGGTGATGGCCGGCGGCTGACAGATAGAGCGCGGCATCGCCGCCTTTGATGAAACCAAAGACAGCCGCAGGGCTTGTTCAGACTACCGGTTTCTCAAAGGAGGCCCTCATGGCCATCGCACCGCCCTCACTGCGGGCCGGCGCCCATGCGCTGCACGCCATATTGCTGGGCTTTCCGATCGCGCTGTTCAGTGGGGCGCTTGTTTCCGACATCGCCTATCTGCGGACGGCGCAGATCCAGTGGACCAATTTTTCGGCTTGGCTGATCGTCTTCGCCCTCGTGTTCGGGGGACTGGCGGTGGCCTGGGCAATTGTGTCTCTGGCGATGGGTTTTCGGGACCAGCGGCGTGATGGGCGGCTCGCCTATTTTGTAGTTCTGGCCCTGATGTGGGTCCTGGGGCTGATCAATGCTTTCAAGCACAGCCAGGACGCCTGGAGCTCGGTCGGGGGCACCGGCGTGGTTCTTTCGATTCTCTGCACCCTGCTGGCCCTCGCGGCCGGCGTTATCCTGCATACGGGCCTGACGACCCGGGAGATCGCCCGATGATCCGTTCACTGATGGGGGCGACGGCCCTGCTTCTGGTCCTGGCGGCCTGTGGGCGCAGCGATCCCGGGCTGAGCCAGACCGGGGCAAACCCCGATCTGCCCGATGTTCGCCAGACGCTGGTGCCAGAGATGAATATTGCCCGGCCGACGGGCTGGGGCGACCAGCTACCCACCGTGCCGGAGGGGTTCACCGTCTCCGCCATGGCCACCGACCTGCAGATTCCCCGCCAGATGCTGGTGCTGCCCAACGGCGACATCCTGATCGCGGAAGGGCGAGGCGGCGGTGCGCCGGCGCTGCGGCCCAAGGATGTGATCGCAGGGGCCATCAAGAAAAAGGGCAATACCCAGGTCGAGAGCGGGAACCGGATCACGCTGTTGCGCGACGCCGACAACGACGGCGTGCCGGAGACCCGGACCGTGTTCATCGACAATCTGAACGCGCCCTACGGCATGGCTTTCGTCGACGGCTCCCTCTACGTCGCCAACCAGGACGCCCTGCTGCGCTTCACCTATCAGCCTGGCCAGACGCGGATCACTACCGCCGGCGAAGAACTGACCAAGCTTCCGTCGCGGATCAATCACCACTGGACCAAGTCGCTGACCGCGAGCGCGGACGGTCAGACCCTGTATGTAGGCATCGGGTCCAACTCCAACATCGGCGAGCGCGGGCTTGTAGTGGAGGAGGAGCGGGCGGTGGTGTGGGCCATCGACCGGGAGACCGGTGCGCGCCGGACTGTAGCGACGGGCATCCGCAATCCGACGGCGCTCGCCATCGAGCCCCAGACCAGTGCGCTCTGGGCTGTGGCCAATGAGCGGGATGAGATCGGACCGCAACTGGTGCCCGACTACCTGACCTCGGTACGCGAGGGGGCCTTCTATGGCTGGCCTTACAGCTACTGGGGCCAGAACGTCGATCCGCGCGTCTGGCCGCAGAATCCCGAACTGGTGGCCCGGGCCATCGCGCCTGATTACGCCCTCGGTTCTCACGTTGCGGCGCTGGGCCTTTCGTTCGCGACGGAAGGCGGCTTCGGCGGAGGCTTCAGCCAGGGGGCTTTCATCGGTGAGCACGGCAGCTGGAACCGCTCGGATCTGGCCGGCTACAAGGTGGTCTGGGTGCCATTCTCCGGCGGACAGCCCGCCGGACCGCCGGTCGATTTCGCGACGGGTTTCCTGACCGGAGACGGTCAGGCGCGGGGCCGACCCGTCGGGGTGGCCTTCGACCCCGTGCGGCGCATCCTGCTGGTCGCGGACGATCTGTCGAACACGCTTTGGCGGATCGCGCCCCGAACCTTGAAGGCCACTGCGCCGACGGTGACCCCGCCGGCGACCTGAACCGTCAGCCGTAGCGCCGCCTTTTCTCGGCCGAGATCAGGGTGGAGCGCACGAAGTCGGCGGGCGGGTCGGTTTCGGCCAGGACGGCTTCCTTGATGGCGCGGGGCTCGCCGAACAGATGGCCCTGGGCCATGGCGATGTCGAGCTCGAGGATGTCCACGATCTGGCGCTCGCTCTCGCACTTTTCCGCGATGACCTCGATACCGTAGCGGCGGGTCAGCTGGGCGAAGTCGGCGGCCTGGATGTCGCGCAGGGACGGGATGGGCGAACCGCCGTCCAGATCCAGCAGCTGTTCGATCAGCAGGTCGGCGGCGACCTTGACGAAGCGGACGTCGGAGCGTTGCAGGTCGTTGAAATCCAGATCCAGGGTCTGGACCTTGTCGATCGAGAAGCGGAAGCCGAGGTCGGCCAGCTTGGCCATGTTGCGGGCCTCGACCGCGCCGCGGGCGTCGAAGGTGGCCTGGCCCAGTTCGAAAATGAGTGCCTCCTTGAGATCGCGATTCTCGGACAGGAAGGCGAGGAACTGGGGGAAGAAGGTCTCGTCGCCCAGCGACGACAGGGCGACGTTGCAGAACACCCCGACCTTGCGGTCCTGACGCGCCAGCCGGCGCACGATCTGGGCGCAGCGGAACAGCAGCAGGTTGTCGATGGCGGGGACCAGGCCTTCGCCTTCCGCGATCGAAAGATACTCGGCCGGCATCATGACGCGGTCGGTCGAATCGCGCAGGCGGGTGAAGCTCTCGTAGAAGATGGTCCGGCGCTGGGGCAGGGTGACGACGGGCTGGAGATAAAGGTCGACCCGGTTCTCGCTCAGCGCATCGTGGACGGTCTTGAGCAGCAGGTTGGACTGGTGGTGGCGGCGGGCCTCGACGCTGTCGGGGGCGACCATGGGGGTGACCGACAGGCGCTGGTCGATGGAGAGACTCATCTGCTGGATGAGGTCTTCGAGGATGCGGACCTCGCCGGTCAGCTCCTCGGTGCGGCTGAGCGCGCCGCTCTCGATGGCGGTGGCCAGGTCGCCGAGCGCCGTCTGGGTCTGTTCCATGGCGTCGGCCAGGAGGCGGTGGGCCTCACGCACGCCGGCGATTTCGGCGCGCAGCGCCTTGCGCTCGGTCAGGCCGGTGAAGATGGCATGGGCCGCCCCCAGCAGGCCGAGCACACCGAAGGTCGCCGCGACGCCCGGCCCGATGCCGAGCCCCGCCCGCCACAGGAAGGCGCCCGCCGTCATCGCCAGGAAGACGTAGCCGAAGAACAGAAAACCGTTGGTCAGTGCACGCATGGGAACGGCTTGGTCCGTCTTCCCGGATGGAATCGGCCGAGTATCGGGGTATCAGGGCCAAACAGCTAGGGTGTGCCGGGAAGAAAGCACACCGATTTCAGGGGATACGCATGGAACTGTTCGATCTGACCGGCAAGGTCGCTGTCATCACGGGCTCGTCGAGGGGCATTGGCAAGGCCATCGCCGAGCGCATGGCCGAGCATGGGGCCCGGGTGGTCATCTCGTCGCGCAAGGCGGGGCCGTGCGAGGAGGTCGCTGCGGAAATCAACGGCCGCTACGGCGAAGGCCGCGCCATCGCCATCCCGGCCAATATCGGAGCGAAGGAGGATCTGCAGCGTCTGGTCGACGAGACCAATGCCGCCTTCGGGCAGATCGACATCCTGGTCTGCAATGCCGCGTCCAATCCCTATGCGGGGCCGATGGCGGGCATTGCCGACGAGCAGTTCGAGAAGATTTTCCACAACAATGTGCTGGCCAACCACTGGCTGACCCAGATGGTCGCCCCCCAGATGCTGGAGCGCAAGGACGGGGCGATCGTGATCATCTCGTCGATCGGCGGCCTGCGCGGCAATGCCCTGATCGGGGCCTACAACGTCTCCAAGGCGGCCGACATGCAGCTGGCGCGCAATCTGGCGGTCGAGTGGGGGCCATCGAACGTGCGGGTCAACTGTATCGCGCCCGGCCTGATCCAGACCGATTTCGCCCGCTATCTGTGGGAGAATGAGGAGGTGCTGAAGGTGACGGTCGAGCCCAATCCGATGAAGCGGATCGGCCAGCCGGACGAAATCGCGGGCACGGCCGTCTATCTGTGTTCCAAGGCGGGCTCCTATGTGAACGGCCAGACCCTGGTGGTGGACGGCGGACTGACGATTGCCTGGTGATGATCACAAGCCGGTCAGCCTGCGTCAGGACCTGATCTGGCGGCTGGAGGCCGTGGCGTTCGCGGGCTTCATCGGCCTGATGCGGCTGCTGGGCGTCGAGTGGGCATCGGCTCTGGGGGGCTGGCTGCTGCGGACGCTGGGGCCGCGCACGGGGACGCATCGGACGGTGCGCAAGAATCTGCGGATCGCCTTTCCGGACATGGACCCGGGCGAGCGCGAGCGGCTGGCGGTCGATCAGTGGGAGCAGACCGGGCGAACGTTCGCCGAAACGGCCGTTATGGATCGACTGGCCGCCCAGGGGCGGATCGAGGTGGTCGGAGCCGAGCGGCTGGAGGCCATCCGGCTGTCGGGGCGGCCGGTCGTGTTCGTCGGCGGCCATTTTGCAAATATCGAGTGCCTGGGTCAGACGATCGTCAACTCGGGCATCCCATCGCAGATCACCTACCGCGCGGCGAACAACCCCTATGTCGACGCCCAGATCCGGGACGCGCGGGCGCGTTACGGCGTGAAACTGTTCGCGCCCAAGGGCGGGGACGGCGCGCGCGAACTGCTGGCCGGCATGGCGCGGGGCGAGAGCGTGGCCCTGATGAACGACCAGAAATTTTCGGAGGGGCCGGAGGTTCTGTTTTTCGGCCAGCCGGTGAATGCGGCCCCCGGACCCAGCCGCCTGGCGTTGCGGTTCGGAACCGTGCTCCAGCCCCTGTCGGTGGTGCGGCTGCCGGGCGTGCGGTTCCGGGTCACGGCGTATGAACCGATTGTACTGGAGGCCACGGGGGACCGTTCGGGCGATATCGCGCGCGGCGTCCAGGCCATCACGGCCTTTATCGAGGCACGGGTGCGCGAGCATCCGGTCGACTGGTTCTGGGTCCACAAGCGGTGGCCGGACCGGGTCTATGCGGCGCTGGATCCCGGCCCTGAGATTTCGGCACCCGCCGCCGTCCCGCGCTGATCGGAATTGCGCCGCCAGGGGCCGCTATAGCCCTCCGGCGTGGAGCGGCGGCGATCCGGCCCGAAATAGGTGTCGGTCTGGATGAAGGCGCGGGGACGCAGGATGATGGCCTGGATCCGCTCGAAAATCGCCCGGGCGGTCACAGGCTTGACCACGAATTCGGTCACGCCGGCGTCGCGCGCCTCGGTGACGCGGCTGCGTTCGGAATGGCCGGTCATCATGATGATCGGCAGATAGGGATTGACGCTGTCGGGGCTGTTGCGGACCAGCCGGGTGAATTCCACGCCGTCCATCGGCGACATGTTGAAATCGACGATGGCCAGATCGATCGGATACTCGCGAAGGGCCGTCAGGGCCATGGCGCCGTCGGACACCTCGCGGGTCCGCCGGATTCCTGCCGACTTCAGGATCGCGACCGTGATCGCCCGCATGTGCGAGTTGTCGTCGATCACGAGAACATTGAGCGCGTGGAGAGCTGACATGACCGAAGAACGCCGGTGCCGCCTCCGCGGGCGGTCAAGAGCGAGACCCTAGGGTCAAACCGCAGCCGGGTCCATGCCGTCGATAACGGTGCGACCCGGGAAATTCATGCGGGAGCCGACTGTCCGATCATCAGCGACGGATCGAGGTTCCGGTCGCGCCAGCGCAGGCGCCAGCACAGATGCGGGCCGGTGGCGCGGCCGGTCATCCCGACCCGGCCGATGACCTCACCCCGAGTGACCCTCTGACCTGCAAGCACGTCGATCCGGGACTGGTGCAGGCAGGCGGTGATCAGCCCCTGGCCGTGGTCGATCAGGGTCAGGCCGCCCTCGAAATGCAGGCCGGAGCGGGCGAGGGTGACGAGGCCGTCGCCGGGCGCGCGGATCGGGGTGCCGGCCGGGGCTGCGAGGTCGATGCCATAGTGGGGGCGGGCCGGGGTTCCGTTCAGGACGCGCTGGGCCCCCCAGGCGCTGCTGACCCGGAAGGTCTCCAGCGGCCAGATGAAGCCGTTGCCGAAGTCGTCGGTGTCGACCCGGCTGGCGAAGCCCTCGGCCTTCAGCGCGCTCTCCTGCCGGATCCGCTCCAGCAGGGCCGGATCAGTGGGTTCCACGGTTGAGGGGGGAAGGCCGTCTATCCGGGTCGAGGCGAACTGGCCCGGACGGACCGGCACCCGGCGACCGGCTGTACGGCGGCGGTCCCGCACCTCGAGCTCGACCGAGGTCGGGGCATCCCGGTCAAAACCGACGACGAACAGTCCGGCCGCCGAGGCGGTGGTCAGGGCCTCGCCGTCGACGAAAACGAGGGCCCGCGGCCAGGTTCGACCCATGGCGAAACCGCCCTGGACGAAAGTCCCGCTGAGGACGAACCCGTCCTGCTGCGCCGTCGCCGGAGTCGTTGCAGTCAGGGATGCGGCACCGGCCCCGAGGATCAGGGCGCGCCGCGTGGAGATCACGCCTCGACCATCCGGGTCAGGGCCTCGGCCGGGCCGGCATAGGCCTCCTGCCGCTCGGCCGACCAGTAGCGCAGGGTGTCCAAGGGGATGCCCCGGCCGCTGACGGCGCACAGGACGAAGGGACCGGGCTTGAGAACGGCGAACTCGCCGTCGCCATAGTGAAGGGTCGCGGGGGTCGGGACTGTGGTCATGGCAGACAGGATAGCGGGAGACGATAGGTCAGAACAGGTCGCCCTGTGACACGATTGCGGCTTTGGGCTTGTGGACAGGCTTCGGCCGGGCGGGGCCTTCGCCCTCGATCTGCGCGCCCCGCGATCCGTCCGGGAAGACGAGGGTGACGGACTGACCGGGGGACAGGGCGGCAGCGGAGGCGATCATGGTGCCGGTTTCGTCGTCGATGCGGGCGAAGCCGGCCCTGGGCCGTTTGGGGTCAAGGGTGGCCAGCGCCCGGGCGAGGGCAGCGAGGCGGGTGGTGGCGCGTTCCGCGATCAGGGGGCGTACCCGCTCGAACCTCGCTGACAGAGCGGTCAGGTCGATCTTGCGTTGGTCCTGGCGTCGTTGGATCGGGGCAAGGCTGAGCCGGCCGGCGACACGCAGCAGGCGGCGTTCATGGGCGGCGGCATTGGCCCCGAGCCCCGAGGCCAGTCGGGCGGACCAGGCCTCCAGCCGCGCCACCCTCTGTTCGACCGCGCGGTCCAGCAGGGCCGGGGCGAAGCGGCCGCCGACTGCGATCAGCCGGCGGTGGTGAAGTTCGGTGTTGCGGCTGAGGCCCGAGGCCAGACGGCTGGAGGCGTGGTCCAGCCTTTGCTGGGCGAGGGCGACCAGCTCCTCGGGGCGGGCCGGAAGGCCCCGGGCGACGGCGCGCAGGCGGACGCGGCGGTCCTCCAGCAACCGGGCCCCGGCGCGGTCGAGGCGACGCTCCAGATCGGCGACGAAGGCGCGCAGGTCGGGCAGAACGGGGGTGGCAAGCTCGGCCGCCCCGGTGGGGGTGGGGGCGCGGCGGTCGGAGACGAAATCGATCAGGGTGGTGTCGGTCTCGTGCCCCACGGCCGAGAGGATCGGGATCCGCGCGGCGGCGACCGTGCGGGCCAGGCCTTCGTCATTGAAGCACCACAGGTCCTCGACCGAGCCGCCGCCGCGCGCGACGATCAGCAGGTCGGGGCGCGGAATGGGCCCGTCGGGCGTCAGGGCGTCGAAGCCCCGGATGGCGGCCGAGACCTGGCCCGCGGCGGCGTCGCCCTGGACGACGACGGGCCAGACGATGACGCGGCAGGGCCAGCGCTCGGCGATCCGGTGCAGGATGTCGCGGATGACCGCGCCGGTCGGGCTGGTGATCACCCCGATGGTGCGGGGATAGAGGGGCAGGGGGGTCTTGCGGGCGGCATCGAACAACCCCTCGCCCGACAATTTGACCTTGAGCCGCTCCAGCTGGGCCAGCAGGGCCCCGGCCCCAGCCGCCTCCATCGATTCGATCACGATCTGGTAGCTGGACCGGGCCGGGTAGGAGGTGATCTTGCCGGTGACGATGACCTCCAGCCCCGTCTCGGGCTGGACGCCGAGGCCGCGGGCGGAGCCCTTCCAGACCACGCCGTCGATCGCCGACTTGTCGTCCTTGAGCGTCAGATAGATGTGGCCCGAGGCGTGGCGGTTGACCTTGGAGATCTCGCCGCGCAGCCGGACATGGCCGAACCGGTCCTCCAGCGTGCGCTTGAGGGCGAACGACAGTTCCGAGATGGACAGGGGCGGGTTGTTGTCGCGCGGGGGCGCGGCCGGTTCCGGGTCGGCGGGGCCCGCGAAGACATAGTCGTCAGTCATCGGGGCACTGTAGCGGGCGAGGGGGCGTGCGGAAACCGCCGCAATGAGGCTATACCGGTCGGATCATGACCGATGAACGCACGCCGCCCCGCGATGACGAGGACCCCCGCGAGCGCGATCTGGCACGCCGGGGCCGGGCCCCCGGCGGGAACCCCTGGATGATCGTAATCCTGATCGTGCTGCTGGCCGCAGCGGTTTATACGGCGTCGGCCCTGCTCTGACCGCCGGCGGGTCTTGACCCACCGGGTTCGCGCCGTCATTGCGCGGGCATGGATATCCTGCTGGTAGGGTCGGGCGGCCGTGAGCATGCCCTCGCCTGGAAAATGCGTCAGTCGCCGCTGGTCGACCGGCTGTTCTGTGCGCCCGGCAATCCCGGCATCGCCCGGGTGGCCGAATGTCTGCCGGACGTCCGGGCGGATGACGCCGAGGGGCTGGCCAAACTGGCGCGGGAGCTGAAGGTCGGGCTGGTCGTGGTCGGGCCGGAAGTGGCGCTGCAGGCCGGGCTGGCCGATCTGCTGAACGCGGCCGGCATTCCCTGCTTCGGGCCCAGCGCCAAGGCGGCGCAGTTGGAGACCTCCAAGGCCTTTTCCAAGGCGTTTCTGGCCCGCCACGAAATTCCGACGGCCCACTACGGTGTCTATGACCGGGTGGCGGATGCCCGGGCGGCGCTGGACGTGTTCCGGCCGCCCTATGTGATCAAGGCCGACGGGCTGGCGGCCGGCAAGGGGGTGGCGATCAGCCCGGACCGGGCCGATGCCGAGGCCGAGATCGAGCGGATGCTGGGCGGCCGGTTCGGCGCGGCCGGAGCCCGGGTCGTCATCGAGGAGTTCATGGAGGGCGAGGAGGGCTCGCTGTTCGCCCTGTGCGATGGCCAGCGTGCCGTCCTGTTCGGCGGGGCCCAGGACCACAAGCGGGCCTTCGACGGGGACCTGGGCCCGAACACGGGCGGCATGGGGGCCTATTCACCCGCACCGGTGTTCGACGAGGCCCTGGTCACGGCGGCCGACCGTGACATCGTGCAACCGACCCTGAAGGCGATGGCCGCCGAGGGCGCGCCCTATCGCGGCGTGCTCTACGCCGGGCTGATGGCCACGGCCGAGGGGCCCAAGGTGGTGGAGTTCAACGCCCGCTTCGGCGACCCGGAATGCCAGGTGCTGATGATGCGGATGGCGGGGGACATCGTGCCCTATCTGCTGGCCTGTGCCCGGGGCGATGTCTCGCGCCTGCCGGCCCCGGAGTTCCGGCCCGAGACGGTGATCTGTGTGGTCATGGCGGCGCGGGGCTATCCCGACAGCCCGATCGAGGGCTCGATCATCCGCGGGGCGGATCAGGATTTCGGACCCGATGTGCAGGTCTTCCATGCCGGCACCCGGCGACGGGATGACGGGACGCTGGTGGCCGCCGGGGGACGGGTGCTGAGCGTCTGCGCGGCCGGAGCCGATATCGTCGAGGCGCGCGAGCGGGCCTATGCGGCGGTGCGCAAGATCGACTGGCCGGGCGGGTTCAACCGGACCGACATCGGCTGGCGGGCGCTGGAGAGGGATTGAGGGTTGTGATAGGGTTCCGCCATGGGAAAGCCTGCGGTTGAACCTGAAGACGACGAGCCTAGGATCTTCGATATCCCGGATGAGGCGGCCGATGAGGCCGCGACGCTGCGTGGCATCGCGGATTTCAAGGCCGGTCGAACGGTGAGCCATGATGCCGTGATGCGTTGGGTCGCCTCATGGGGAACGGCCATTCCGCTGCCGAGACCAAAGTGGGGCGAGTAGTCTGGTCCGACGAGGCGCTGGACGATCTTGAGCGCATCGGACGCTACATCGCGGAGTTCAACCCGGCTGCTGCAGGGCGCTTGCTGATCAAGCTGAGGGCAGCCGGCGAAGCATTGACCGAACATCCTGACCGGGGTCGGCCGCCTTCGCGGGAACCCGCGAACTGACGACTGTGAGCCCCTACGTGATCCGATACTGGGTCGAAGGTGACGAGGTCGTCATCGCCCATGTCCGCCATGGAGCCCAGCGCCCCGAACGCTGAGGCTCAGGCCCAGGCGAACAGGAGGCGGCCTTCGCCCATGCGCTCGCGCAGCATCGGCAGGTCGGTGTGGGCGGTCGAGAAACAGCCGTAGCTGCGGCCCAACTTGCCTTCGCGGGCGAGGAAGTCCGGGTCTGCATAGTCCGCACCGTGGACGATGATGGCGCGTTCGCGGGCGAGGTTGTTCGAATATTCCAGGCCGTCGAGCAGGATGTTGGGGCCCTGTTGCGGGCCCCAGCCGGCCCCGGCCGTGGCGAAGGCCCCGACCGAGGACATGTAGCTTTCGGGCGTGTTGGAGAAGCGGCGTGCAAAACCCGAGTGGGCGGGGTCGGAGCCGCGGCCATGGGTGGTGCGGAAGGCCGTGACCCGGCCGCCGATCAGGTCGACCTCGAACAGGCGTTCCTCACCGGAGAATTTCTCGAAATCGACCAGATACATACGGTCGCGCAGGGCGATGCGGTTGTGATGCACATCCAGCGCAGCCATGGCGCGGCTCATCAGCTCCGGGCGCACGAGCCGCCTCGGATCGAGGGGCGGCGGCGTGACCTGCGGGATGGGCGCTAGCGGAGGCGGGGCCGGGATTTCCGCGATCACCATGGGCAAGGGCTTCGGCGCGGAGGCGCAACCGGCGATCATCGCCGAACCGCCAAGGATCAATCCCCGTCTCGATAGTCGCATGCGACGCCCTTCCAACGGTAAAGCCGAAGTCACGGGTTGTTTCACAAATCCGAGGCCGGGTTCAAGCGCAGGCTTGGCCGCAGGCCGGGGAGGGCTATGGTGAAGGGAGTGTATCAGGGAGAGGTTTATGAAGTTCGTTGCATTGGCGGCCGCTGCGGTGCTGGCCGCAGCCAGCCCTTCGCAGGCGCAGCAAAGCCCGGCCTCACAGGGTTTTCCCGCAGCCGGGGAAACCACGTTCGTTCAAGCGGGGCGGCTGTTGGCGGACCCGGCCAGCGGTATTGTGCTGCGCGATAAAACTCTCGTGATCGTCGGGAACCGGGTCACGGAAATCCGCGACGGCTTTGTGGGTGAGGGGCGGATCGTCGATCTGCGCGACTCGTTCGTCCTGCCCGGACTGATCGACAGCCATGTGCATCTGACCTCGCAGCAGAGCCCGACGGGCCGGCTGGACGCGGTGACACGGGATGCGGCCGACAGCGCCATGATCGGGGCCGGGTATGCGCGCAAGACGCTGATGGCGGGCTTCACGACGGTCGCGGATCTGGGTGGCTCCAACGATGCGGTGTTCGCGCTGAGGGACGGGATCCGGCGCGGCGATGTGGTTGGCCCACGCGTTCTGGCCTCGGGGTCGTCTGTGTCGATCCACGGGGGCCATGGGGACGCCAACGGCTACCGGGAGGACATCATGCACGTCCTGTCGTCCGAGAGCATCTGCTCGGGGCCGGAGGACTGTATGCGGGCGGTGCGCACCCAGGTGCGGTCCGGGGCCGACATCATCAAGATCACCGCCACCGGTGGCGTGCTGTCGAACACGGCGGCCGGGCTGGCCCAGCAGTTCACCGAGGCCGAGCTGGCCGCCATCGTCGAGGTCGGCCACCGCATGGGGCGTCAGGTGACGGCCCACGCGCATGGCGTGGACGGGATCAACGCCTTCCTGCGTGCCGGCGGGGATTCGATCGAACACGGCACCTATCTGGATGATGAGTCGTTGCGGCTGTTCCGGCGCGAGGGTGTCTATCTGGTGCCGACCCTGCTGGCGGGCGATTTCGTGGCCCGGGTGGCGGCGAGCCCCGAGAATTTCTTCACCCCGGCCCAGTCGGCCAAGGCGCTGGAAGCCGGGCCGAAAATGCTGGGGATGGCCGCCCGGGCCCATGCCGGGGGCGTGCGGATCGCCTTCGGGACGGACTCCGGCGTCTCGGCCCACGGCGACAATGCCCAGGAGTTCGCCCTACTGGTGCAGGCCGGGATGACACCCCTGGAAGCGATCCAGGCCGCGACCGTGGTTGCGGCCGCGCATTTGCGGATCGCGGACGAGGCTGGACGGATCGTGCCGGGCATGCCGGCCGACATCGTGGCGGTCGAGGGTGATCCGCTGGCGGATGTGACGGTGCTGGAAGACATGGCCTTCGTGATGAAGGGCGGGGTGGTCTACCGGGCGGACTGAGCCAGCAGGGCCGCAAAGCCCGTCTCGTCCTCGAACCGGGCGACGACGGGCCATGCGGCGATGCGGGTCCGCCAGTCGGAAGGCAGGCGGACCCAGTCCTTTTCGGTCGTGACCAGACCGGCGTCGAACACGGCGGCTCGATCGGCGAGGAAGGCCAGGTCGCGGGGGTTGTAGCCCGCGTGGTCGGGAAAGGGCGCGAAGTCGACGAGGTCGCAGCCGGCGGCCTTGAGCGCACGCTCGACCTTCCACGGCTTGGCGATGCCGGCAAAGCCGACCTGTGGCCCGGACGGGGGTGGACCGGCGGGCTCCAGCCGGGCGATGAAGGTCGGCAAGGTCCCGAACAGGGCCAGCAACTCCGGATCAGCCTCGGGGGCGTCCGCGGGCAGCAGGACCACCACCGCGTGAGCGCGGGACAGACCGGCCGCGAAGGGCTCGCGCATCGGGCCGGACGGAAAGACCGAACCATCGCCGAACGGCCATTCGTCCTCGCGGGTCTCGCCGTCGACGACGATCAGGCTGAGGGTCTTCGTCAGGGCCGGGTTCTGGTGGGCGTCGTCGAGCACGAGGGCCTGGGCCCCGCCCGCCACGGCGGCCCGGGCTCCGGCGACGCGGTCGCGGGCGATCCAGGCGGGGGCGTCCCCGGCCAGCATCAGGGGCTCGTCGCCGACATCGGCGGCATCATGGGTGGCGGGATCGACCCGCAGTGGACCTTCCAGCCGGCCGCCATAGCCGCGTGACAGGGCGTGGGCCTCGACGCCCTGTTGCCGGAGCAGGCGCAGGACCTCGCGCGCGACGGGGGTCTTGCCGGAGCCCCCGACGGTCAGGTTGCCGATGGAGATGACGGGCACGCCGACGTCGACGGGGACGGCCCGGGCGAGACGGCGGGCCGTGGCGGCGGCCCAGAGCCATGAGGCGGGCCGTAGCAGGGTGCGGGCGACGCGGCCGTGACGACCGTGGCGCTCATACCACCAGCGGGGGGTCGACAGTTTCATCGGCGGCTCCCGCGGGGTGTGGGCGGGAGCAGGGGTTGCAGGGCCGTCCACAGACGTTCCAGCCCGGCCCCGGCATCGGCAGCGGCGGTGCGGGCGCGCTCGCCCATCCGTCGGGCGGTGGCGGGGTCAGCCAGCAGGCCGGTGATCACGGCGGGCAGTTCAGCGGGGCTGCGCACCTGCACCAGACCTCCGGCGGCGACCAGGGCGGAGGTGACCGCCTGCCAGTTGGAGGCGTCGGGGCCTGTGATGGCGGGACGGGCGAGACGGGCGGGCTCCAGCGGATTGTGCCCGCCCCATGGCGGGCCCCCCAGACAGGAGCCAAAAGAGCCACCCATGACGACGACGTCGGCCAGACGCAGGAACAGGCCCAGTTCGCCGAGGGTGTCGGCGATATGGATGTCGGTGCTGATGCCCGGCACGGTTCCCTGCGAGCGAAGGGTGACGCTGTGACCGTCGCGCGCCAGATCGGCTGCGATCGCCGGACCACGCTCGGGGTGGCGGGGCACGAGGATCAGGCACAGGCGGTCGGCCATCTGAGCAAGCGCTTGGACGATGGCCCGCTCCTCGCCCTCGTGGGTGGAGGCCGCGACGATCACGGGCCGATCACCGACGGCGGCGCTGAGGGATGTGAAGGCGGCGGAATCGTGGGGCAGGGCCGCACCGGAGAGCTTGAGATTGACCTCGCCATCGATCCGGGCCCCGAGGGTCCGGAGCCGGTCGGCTGACGTCTCGTCCTGGGGCATGACAATGTTGAAGGCCCCCAGCACGGTCCGGGCGGAGGCAGGGAAGCGGGCCCAGCCGGCAGCGGTCTTTTCCGTGATGCGCGCGCTGACGAGGGCGAGGGGGATGGCGCGGTCGCGGGCCGCCAGGATCAGGTTGGGCCAGAGCTCGCTCTCGACGAAGACGCCCAGCGACGGACGCCAGTGGTCGAGGAAGGCGGCGACGGCAGCGGGGGCGTCGACCGGGGCGAACTGGTGGATGATGCCGGGCGGCAGGCGCCGGGCCAGCAACTCGGCCGAGGTGAGGGTGCCGGAGGTGACGAGGACGGTCAGATCGGGGCGGCTGATGCGGAACCGCTCGACCAAGGGCAGGAGCGACAGGGTCTCGCCGACGCTGACGCCATGGAGCCAGACGAGGTCGCCGGGCGGACGCGCGAGGCCAGCAACGCCGAGGCGTTCATCGACCCGGACGGGATCCTCCTTGCCCTGTTTGACGCGAGCGTCGAGCAGGCGGGGGGCCAGCGGCTCCAGCAGGCGGGTCAGCAGCCGGTAGACGGACAGGGGCAGGGTCACAGCCGGGCCAGTCCGGTGATCGCATCGGCGCGGGCCTCGACTGCCGTCAGTCGGTCGGACCATGGCCCGGTCACGTCGCCGAGCGCCGCGCCCTCTGGATAGTGGGCGATGTCGTAGACAATGGCTCCCTTGCTGAACGGCAGGGGCAGGACGGCCCGGTCCCAGCTGTTCAGGCGGATGGCCGGACTGCAGCTTGCACCGATGAACAGGACAGGCGCGCCGGACATCCGGGCCATCAGCGGCAGACCCTCGGCCATGACGCGGGCCGGTCCGCGCGGGCCGTCGGGCGTGATGGCCAGGGCCCCGACCTTGAGCTGTTTCAGACCGTCCCGCAGCGCGCGCGATCCGCCCTTGGCGGCCTCCGCCTTGTCCTTGTTGGCCGACGAGCCGCGCACGGCGGGGAAGCCCTGCAAGGCGACGGCTCTTGCGATGAACTCCCCGTCCTGACTCAATGAGATCATGGCCTTGATCGGCTGTGCGCGCGTGAAGTCCCAGGATGCGGGGGCGAGGCCGATGCGCGAATGCCAGAAGGCGCAGACGACGCCCCCGCCGTCGGACCAGACCTTGTCGGCGTGTTCCTGACCTTCCCGGGTCCAGCGGATGGTGGCAAAGCAGAACTTCATCCAGGCGGCCAGCACGACCGACAGAACGCTCTGTATGACGGGGTTGCGGAGCGGCCTCACGTCAGGCGACCGGAACGACAGCTGGCATGCCGTCCAGGGACTGGGACCGGGCGAGGCGGCTGTACAGCCCACCCTGTTTGACCAGCGCTGCATGGGTGCCGCTCTCGACGATCCGGCCGCCCTCAAGCACCAGAATGCGGTCGGCGTGGCGGACGGTGGACAGTCTGTGGGCAATCATCAAGGTTGATCGTCCGGCCATGAGGCGTTCCAGCGCGGCCTGGACCAGCGCCTCGCTCTCGGTGTCCAGGGCCGACGTCGCCTCGTCCAGCAGCAGGATGGGCGCGTCCTTAAGGAAGGCGCGCGCAATGGCGATCCGCTGACGCTGGCCGCCGGACAGTCGCATGCCGGCCTCGCCCGCCCGGGTGGCATAGCCTTCGGGCAGGGCGGTGATGAAGTCGTGGGCGGCGGCGGAGCGGGCCGCAGCCTCGATCTGGTCCGTGGTGGCGCCCGGCCGGGCATAGGCGATGTTGGCCGCGATCGTGTCGTCGAACAGGAAGGGCTCCTGGGTAACGAGGGCGATGCGGGCCCGCAGGTCGCTCAGGGACAGGTCGCGCAGGTCGGTGCCGTTGATGGTCACGGCGCCGCCGGTCACATCGTAAAAGCGCGGCAGCAGGCTGAGCAGGGTGGACTTGCCGCCTCCGGACGGGCCGACGAGGGCCACGGTCTCGCCGGGAGCGACGCTGAGCGAGACATCGGACAGGGTCGGGGTGTCCGGGCCGTAGTGGAAGGACACGCGGTCGAAGGCGACGGTCGCGGGGCCCGGGGGCAGGGGTCGGGGCGCGGCGGTCTCGCGGATCTCGGGGTCGATGTCGAGGGCGTCGAACAGGCGGCGGGCGGCGGTCAGACCCTCGGCCATGACGGTCTGGAGATTGGTGACCTGGCGCAGGGACTGCCCCGCCGACATCAGCAGGCCGACATAGGCGACGAACGTACCGATGGTGATCTGGTCGTTGCGGGCCTGCCAGCCGGCATAGGCCATGACGGCGGCTACGATGACCATGGCCACGAGGTTGGAGAAGGGGCCGGCGAAGGCGCGGGAGTCCGCGGACTTGATCACATGGCGTTGGCGGCGGCCGACGACCTCGGCCACGCGGGCTTCTTCGGCCGCCTCGCGGTTCTCGATCTTGATCAGACGGACCCCGTCGAGGTTCTCCATCAGGGCGGTCGACAGATTGCCGGTCTCGACCATGGCCCCGGTCGTGGCCTTCTTCATCCGTTTGCCGAAGCGGCGGAGCACCACAGCGATCACAGGCGCGCCCAACAGGACGATCAGGGTCAGCCGCCAGTCCAGCCATGCCATGTATGACAGCACAGCGACCAGGGTCAGTGCGTGCTGGGTGTAGTTCACCACGCCGTTGGTGAAGGCCTCGCGCACCAGATTGGCGTCGAACAGGACGCTGGAGACAAAGGCACCCGAATGCTGGCTGCGCAGGCGAGCAAGGTCGGCGCGGATCATGGCTCCAAACAGCCGCACCTGGATATCGCCGACGATCCCGTGCCCCAGCCGGTTGACGAGGGCCGCCTGACCCAGGGCCGCCGCTGTCCAGATCAGGGCGACGCCGACGATGATGGCGGGGATGGCAAGGAGCGCATCCTCGGGCGCCACGACGAACAGGCCGGCGACCGTGACCGGCTGGCCGAGGAACATGCCGTCGATGGCGGGCTGCAGCAGCTGCAGCACGGTGGCGGCGCTGAGGCCGGCGATGGCGGCGCAGATCAGGGAAAGGATCAGCGGGGTCCGGCGCGTCGACAGGTAGTCGCGCCAGATGCGGCCGATCAGGGAAGGCGGGGGGCTTTCCGCCTGCGGAACGGTCGGGACGGGCGGATGCATCTGCCGGAGGTCGGATGCTCCGCTCCTCAAGTCAAGGGATCACGCGGAGGGAGGGGGAATGGCGGCGTCGGTGATGACCACCCGTCCGAACGCGTCGATGAGCGGATCTGCGGACGGGAAACGGGGATAGGACCGGCCGTCGAACGACATCTTCACCTCATAGGCTGGCGGGCCGCCGCCTCCCGAGACGGTCACGCCGATGTCGGGCAGGCCGTTCGTCGCGGTGTTGAGGACCCGCACGGGGGTGCTGACCCGCGAGACATTGCCGACCTGTTCCCAGCCGGTCTCCGTCGGGCGCAGGATCAGCAGGTTGCAGCCGCCGGAGCCACACCAGGTCATGCCCACCAGATAGACGAGCGCGATCCGGCCCTCGCCCTCGCCGTCGACGACGCTGATCCAGCGGGTGCCGGCTGCGTCTTCGCCGAGGATCTCCGTGATCTTCGCCACCAGCGCAGGGTCCATCTGTGATGCCGCCGGTGGGGCAACTGTCGCGGGACCGTCGGCCGCTTCGCTTTCGGCAGCCGCGGACACAGGTTGGCCCGTCGGGGAACAGCCGGCCATGGCGAGAGGCGCGAAGGCCAGGGCGAGAAGAAACAGGCGCATCAGGGACACTCTGCCGAGGGATCGGGTCGTGGATGATCCTGCACGGGATGACGCCGGCTGGCGACCCCACTATGTCTGCGCGGATGGCGCGATTTGATGTGAGCACGGAGGCCGGGCGGCGCGCGGCCGAGCGGGACTTCTTCTGGAATGACCATGCCTTCCTGCGGCTGGCGTTTTCCAACGCCCACTGGCTGGGGCCGGATCTGGTGCGCACCAACCAGCCGTCACCGCGCCAGCTGGAGGGGTGGGCCAAACGCGGCATCCGCACCGTCATCAACCTGCGGGGCCAGAGGGATGAGGGCTATTACTGGCTGGAGAAGGCGGCGTGCGAACGGCTGGGCCTGACCCTGATCGATGCGCCGCTGGATTCACGGGACCCGCCGGGCAAGGACCGGGTGCGGCGGGCGCGGGACCTGTTCGCCAGCATCGAATACCCCGCCCTGATCCACTGCAAGTCGGGCGCGGACCGGGCGGGGCTGATGGCCGTCTTCTATCGCCATTTCCACCTCGGCGAGCCGATCTCCGAGGCCATGGGCGAGCTGTCGAAGAAATACCTGCACAGCCGTGAGGGCCTGACCGGGGTGCTGGACCATTTCCTCGAGACCTATGTCCGGGATGTCGAGCCGACGGGCATGGGCTTCATGGAGTGGGTCGACAGCGACGCCTATGACCCCCAGGCCATGCGGCGGGACTTCCGCGCCAACTGGTGGGGCACGCTGCTGACCGAGCGGCTGCTGCGGCGGGAGTAGGGTTCAGCCCCAGGGGCCGCGCGGGCCCTGATCGGTCTTGTCCGTCGAAGAGGACTTTGAGACGCCCTGTTCGGCGTCCCGCGCCGCCTTGCGGTCCGCTTCCCACTGTCGGAACCAGCGTGCGTAGCCACGCTCGCGGCCGAGAACGATCAGCCACAGGGCGAGGGTGGCAAGCAGGCCCACGAGGGCCGCGATCTGGGCGGGATCGAGGGTGGTGCCAAACAGGGTCATGGGCGGGGCTCCGGAGGTTCTGGCAGGGGTTGGTCGGGCGGGGCCTGATCCGGCCCGGGATCTGTCCAGGCGATGTTCTGATGGTCACTTGCGGCAGGGGGGCGGCCGCCCGGACGGTGAGTGGCAAGGGCGACGATGGCCACGCCCAGCGCCAGCAAGCCGAGCACGATCAGGGTTGGGGCCATGGGTCGCTCCTTTGTCCGCACACTGGGTCAAGTCAGCGCCTGCGTCGCCGCGACGGTTCCCCGCCGCGACCATAGGCAGCGGCTCAGCCGTCAGCGCGCGGGTCGATCATCCGATGCGCATGCAGGATGAAGTAACGCATATGCGCATTGTCAACCGTCGCCTGGGCGCGGGCCTTCCAGGCTACCTTGGCCTCGGCATAGTTGCCGAAGGCCCCGACGAACTCGACCTTGGACAGGTCGCGGAAGACGGGGGCGTCGAGGTGGCGCAGCTCGCCGCCGATGACGAGGTGCAGCAGCTGCGGGTCGGCGGTGTTGGGGGCGTCGGTCATGGGCGGGCCTTCCGGGGCAACAGGGATCTATTGCGCCAGCGGGATAGGCGCTGTGCGGCGCAGGATCAACGGGTGCAGGGCCGGGGCGGAGCAGACAAGGCTGGCCTGACGGGGGTCGGGGCGGTTGAAGACCCACGGCCGGCCGTGGTGATCGCTGACGCGCCCACCCGCCTCGGTGGCGATCAGGGCCCCGGCGCAGACGTCCCAGTCAAACTTGGGCGTCAGGGCGATGGCGGCGTCGAAGGCCCCCGAGGCCACCAGCGCCATGCGGTAGGCGAGGGCGTTGCGCTTCTCGTAGCGCATGGGTGGCCAGGGCTCGGGCCAGTGCGGGCCCTCCATCAGCCGGGCGTCGGCGAGGACAGCGGCGTCATCGAGGGTGTCGACATCCGAAGCTGTGATCGGACGGTCGTTCAGGCGGGCCCCGCCACCGACGGTGGCCTCGAAGGTGTCGTTCATCGAGGGGACGTGGATCACGGCGGCGACGGGCTGGCCGTCCTCGACAACGGCGATCGGCACGCACCACCAGGGCCGGGCCTTCATGAAGGCGACGGTGCCGTCGATGGGGTCGACCACGAAGATCCGGCGCCGGGTGAGGCGGTCGGGCGTGTCCGGCGTCTCTTCCGACAGCCAGCCATAGTCGGGTCGGGCAGCCAGCAACATCGCCTTGAGCATGGTGTCGACCGCCATGTCGGCATTGGTGACGGGCGAACCGCCGTCCTTGTGGGTCACGGTCAGGCCGAGGGTCCGTTCCTGCTCGGCGAGGATGCCGCCGGCGCGGGCGGCCGCCCGGATCAGGGCAAGGTCGGCGGCGAGATCAATCGGGCCCGGATCGCTCATTTGCCCGCAATGGCGACGGCGTCGATGAGCAGGGAGGGGGTGTTGAAACTGCCGCGGAACTCGAGGTCCGAACCGGGTATCAGTCGGGCCCAGAAGTCGAGGAGGTTGCCGGCGACGGTGATCTCACTGACGGGATAGGCGATCTGACCATTCTCGAACCACAGGCCCGAGGCCCCGGCGGACCAGTCGCCGGTGTTGGAATTCAGCGAGGGGCCGAACATGCCGGTGACCAGCAGGCCCGTCCCGGCCTGGGCCATCAGTCCCGCCTGATCGGCGTCGCCGGGGGTCAGGTGCAGGTTGTGGGTCGAGACCCCGGCCGGGCCGGCAAGGCCGCGCGAGGCGTGGCCTGTGGTCTGCAGGCCCAGCTGATCGGCCGAGGCGCTGTTCAGCAGCCAGGTGGTCAGGACACCGTCGTCGATGATGGCGTGCCGCGCGACCGGCGAGCCTTCGTCGTCGAAGGGCACCGAGCCCAGGCCCCGGACGCGGAAGGGATCGTCGATCAGGCTGAGGCCCGCGGGCAGGATGCGGTCGCCCATCCGGGTCTTGAGGAAGGAGGTGCCGCGCGCGATCGAGGGGCCCGAGATGGCCCCCAGCAGGGGCGACAGGACCTGGGTCGCCATGCGGCGATCGAAGATGACCGGGGCGGTGGTCGAGGCGATCTTGCGGGGACCCAGCTTCTCGACTGCCCGGCGGCCGGCCTCGGCCCCGATGCCCTCGGGCCCCGGCAGGTCGGACAGCCAGCGGGTCGAGCGGCTTTCGCCGCCACGCTCCATGGCGCCCTCTTTTTCGGCGATGACCCCGACGCCCAGCGAGAAGCCCGTCGCCTGATAGGCTCCGTCGAAGCCTTCGGAGGTGACCAGACGCCAGCGGCTGGATGAGGTCGAGGCATGGCCGCCTTCAGAGCGGGCGACGCCGGGGACCGCCAGGGCGACGGCCTCGGTCTCGCGGGCGGCCTGTTCCAGCTCGGCGGCGGTGCGCTCGGACGGGTCGAACAGCTCCAGATCCCGGAACGGGCCCCGGGCGAGGCGGTCGGCGGGGATCAGGGCGGCGTGGGGATCCTCGGGGGCGAGCCGGGCCATGGCCACGGCCCGCTCGACCAGACGGGCGCGGGTGGCGGGCGAGAGGTCGGAGGCCGAGACGGTCGCCTGCTGGCGGCCGACGAAGACCCGCAGGCTCAGATCGCGGCTCTCCTCGCGCTCCACATCCTCCAGCACGCCGTTGCGGACCCCGACGGACAGGGAGGCGCGTTCCGAGGTGACGGCCTCGGCCGCATCGGCCCCGGCGCGCAGGGCGGCGGCCACGATGTCGTTCAGGATGTCGGTGGGAGGAAGGCTGTCAGGCATGGCCCGATATGGCGGACCGGGGGGCGGGCCGCAACGGCGGGGCCATGCGGACCCGGAAAACTGTGTCCGGATGGTCCGGATCGCACCTCGGGACCGGTGTGCATCAAAGGGCCACCGGAAGGCATGGTGGGTAAGGCCAGGCGAATTTTTTGGTGTGCCGGACGAGCGCGTCCTGGGTTCAGGCCTCGGGTCGCTGTGCCGGCGGCACCGGTGTCCGGCGGACATCTGTGGCCGCAGTCGATTCGCTTTTTTGGGCCCCAAGCAGTTTCACGGTCCGACACATTCGAGACGTTTGTGTGAAAGGGTCATACGACCGAGCCTGACTCTCCTCTGCCCTTCGCTGGACGCAAAACGCAGGGGCTGCGACCTCGTCCACTTTTGCGGGGGAGGATCAGTCTGGCATGCCCGGCACACCGTCTGCTCCACCCTGTGCCGGTTCGGGACAACAGTGAAGCTTTGTGGGACATACTGGTCCGCCGCCTCCCCGGTTTCCGGCTCCGGAGCAGAGGTGCATGAACCCATGAACGGGGAAGGAATCGACCTTTTCAGCCTCCGGCCGTGGGAAAACGGCCCGCCCGGATAGGTTGACGGCTGGATTCAGCGTTGTTCTGACACGTTGGTACGCCGCCAGGGCTCTTTCGGCCCCACCCTTGCACTGCCCTGCCTGCCCATCACGGGCATGTCAGGAGCCCCATAGTGAAGTCCATCTCTCTTCTTTCAGCCGTGGCGGCCCTCGCCCTCGTCGCCGGTGCTGCCGAGGCGCAAACGATCAACTCCGGCCAGCTTCTCCAGGGCAATGTGCGGGCCCAGCTGAACGCCGTGGTCAGCACCGTCCGGGCGGACCTCTCCGCCACTGCGGCTGCCATCGGCAACGGCTTTGGCGCGGACGGCACTACCGGGCCGGCGATCAACAACATCCAGCTTTTCTCGGGCAACGCCACGTCGATCCTGAACAGCGTCGTCCTGGACGTGAATGGAGACGTGAGCCAGCTCTCAACGGCTATCGCCAACCGGTCCAGCATAAGCACAGATGCCATGGAGGGCCGGATCAACAACCTGCAGAATGCAAACAACGGCCCGACAGCGATCCTGAACACGGCGGTCGAGAACGTAGGCGGCGACATGTCGGCGACCGCCGCTGCGATCAGCAATGCGGCGTCGATCAATTCGCGCCTCTCGATGGTGAACTCGGGCCAGAACAACGAGGCCGACGTCACCGCCTCCGTCGAGTCCCTCGTGCGCAATGTCGCGGGCAAGACGACGATCACGGCGGGTGCCATCGGCAACGTCGTCTCCGTCACCGGTTTCTGATCCGTCGAGGAGCCGGGCGGTGTCCTGAAGGGCGCTGCGGTTTCCGCCTCAAAAGCCTCACCAGGACATATCCCCAATGAAACGCTCTCTCTTCGCGGCCACGATTCTGGCCGGTCTCGCTCCCGCAAGTCTCGCCCTGGCCCAGTCCGTCTCAGGATCAGGTCTCGGGACCATGGAGTCCGGCTATGGGGGTGCGGGCCGGGTCGCCCACCAAGCCTACAATCCGAGCACACGCGACGCGAACGGCAACCGTCTGATCGTCAACGGCCGGATCATTGACCCGCGGGGGCAGGCGTTCTCGAGCTATAGCAGCAGCGATGCCGGCACCGGTGCAGCCTACGCCCAGAGCGGAGCAGGCGGCGGCGGCACGACCACCAGCACAGCCATTGGCAATCTGCTGACGGTGCAGGTCACCGGCAGCAACAACGTCGTGGTCCTGAACGCACGCCAGACCAATAACGGGACCATCATCGCCCGGGCGAACGCCCAATGAGCCCGCGTCTGATCTTGCCGCTGGTCCTCGGATCCCTCGCGCTCGTGGCCGGTCCCGCCGGGGCCGATCCACGGGGCGGTGCGCCCGTCACGGCCAATCCGTCGTCCTATTCCCCCGCGCTGAGATGCCTGGCGGCCCGCGCCGGATGGTGGGACGGGGCGGCTCCACGTGTCGCCGTCGGCCGGATTACCGACATGACCGGCCGGAACGAGTTCTATAGCGGGACTCCCGTGCCCCAGGGCGCGTCGCTGTTCGCGATCACGGCGCTCAGACAGGCCGGAGTGCCGGTCGTTGAAAGGCTGGACAACACCGTCGCCGAGATCGAGCTGAACTATGCGCGCCAGCACCTGCTCTCCGACACGCCGGAGCAGGCGGGTCAGAGCGCGGACAATTTCCGTCCCATCCTGGCCGGCCAGATCGCGGGTTCGCGCTACTATATCGTCGGTGGGGTGACCGAGTTGAACTACAATATCGCGTCCTCGGGCCTTCAGCTCCAGGGCGGCCAGGCTGCGAACGATGACAACAATGCCCTCGGGGGCGCGATCGGCCGGTCGCGCTTCGTTCTGAATGTCGCCGTCGATCTGCGGCTGGTCGATACCCGGTCCCAGGAAGTGGTCGAGACCGTCACGTTCCAGAAGCAGGTCGTCGGTACCGAGGCGGGGCTCAACGTCCGCGGAGTCAATCTGCGCGGGAGTGACGATACGGCGACCGGGCGATTGAACGGCGGGACGGGGGCCATGGAGCCGATCCAGTTCGCGGTTCGGTCCCTCGTCGAGCGCGGGGTCTTCGAGCTGGTGGCGGGGCTCCAGTCGGGCGACGCCCGCGGGGCCTGCCTGCCGATCGGTCCGGGAGCCCCGGCATGAACCGGTTCAGATCCGGGGTCGCCCTGGTCGCCGCGGCTGCAGTTCTCGGGGGCTGCGCCAGCACAGCCTATGATCCACAGACGGGCCTCTATGCCCGTCCGGGCGGCGGTGCCCCCGCCACCGATAACGAGACGCCCTATTCGGAGCCCCTGCGCTGTCTGGCCTCTGCGGCGAGCGAAGCTCAGCGTGTCGCTCCGCGACTGGCTGTGGGCGACATCGCGGACCTGACCGGACGCCGCGACCTTCAGACCGGCCGGATCGTCAGCCAGGGTGCAGCCCTGTTCGCGGTCACGGCCCTGACCCGGGCCGGAGTGCCGACCGTCGAGCGCCTGGATCCGGGCGTGTCCGAGATCGAGCGACAGTACGCCCAGGCTCACCTGCTCTCGGATACACCGGAGCAGGCAGGCCAGAGCCGCGAGAATTTCCGGCCGGTCTATGCCGGAGAGATCGCCGGCTCGCGCTATTATGTCGTCGGAGGCGTGACCGAGCTGAACTATAATATCCGTTCGCGCGGTGTGGATCTCGCCGCCGGAGCCGTGCAGATCGTCGGGGCCAAGGGTGGCTTTACCGGCAGCGACTACGTCATGAACGTCGCCATCGACCTGCGCCTGATTGACACGATTTCCCAGGAGGTGGTCGCCACCGCCTCCTACCAGAAGCAGATCGTCGGCCATGAGATTCGCGCCGGTGTGTTCAACTTCATGGGTGGGACCCTGTTTGATCTCACCGCCGGCGGCAGCGCCATGGAGCCGGTCCAGCTGGCTGTGCGGACCGCCGTCGAGCTTGGTCTCTATGATTTTGTGGCCGATCTCTACAGCCTGCCGCGCGACCGCTGTCTGGCGGGTGCTGAAGTCGGGGACCCCAGCCTGCTCGTTCGCCGCCTGACCGCGCCTCCCGCTGCGGTGGTAGCGCCCGAACCGCCTCCGGTCCTCGCAGCAGCGCCGCCCCCCGCCGCAGAGCTCCACGCTCCGCCGCCTCACGTCCATGCCCCGGCCCCGCGCCCCTATGCACTGCCCCCGCGGAACTACACCCCGTCCCCACAGGCCTACGACCCTTCATCCTCGACATCGGCCCCGTCGGCACGTCCTCGCTCGGTGATCGAGCCCGGCGCCTGGCGGCTGCGCACGGGAGGGCGCTGAGGCGGCCCCGACGACGGCTCTGCGGGGGCGGGCGCGGGGTGTGCTGCCGCACGGGCTCGACGACTGTCTGCTTTCGGGCCAGGTGCCGGTGTCGAGATCTGGCGCTATTCGCAAGTT
Source organism: Caulobacteraceae bacterium (assembly GCA_019748095.1). Lineage (GTDB taxonomy): Bacteria > Pseudomonadota > Alphaproteobacteria > Caulobacterales > Caulobacteraceae > Brevundimonas. Next base: position 34,830 of record JAIEQA010000008.1, read on the forward strand.
GATGGGGGCGGCCGTACACGGCTGCTCCTGAACCGAACAGACCTCCGCCCCGTCTTCCTGGTGCCACGGCCATGCCCCGTGCCTGCGGGAGTTTCGGTCAGAGCGGCCGACCGCCCACGAAGGCGTGGACCACCAGCATGGCCCCGGCGGCCAGCAGGGGCAGCCAGGTCAGGCACATGCCGAGGATGCGACCGGCGGTGGCCTTGCTGGGGCTGAGGGTCGTGGCGTGGATCAGTCGGCCGACGAACAGCAGGCTGCCGAGGATGTGGATGATGTAAGCCGGCATGCCGAGCAGGGTCAGGACGGCCATCGCGCCGATGGCGGCCGGGATGTATTCGGCGGCATTGCCGAAGACCCGGCTGGCCACCAGCACGGCGGGATTGCCGCCGTCGCCCAGCACGACCCTGTTGCCACGCCGGGCCAGACCGACCCGCACGCCCAGGATCACCAGCAGCAGGATCATCAGACCGCTCCACAGGGCGGTGGCCTGGGCGGAGGTCATGCCGGTGAGGAGGTCCATGGTCAGTTCTCCCGGGCCACCGGATAGAGCCGGTAGCGGTCGTCGTGGAAGGGGGTGCGGGCGTAGAACCAGGCCAGACGCGCGTCGCCGTTGGCGGCGAAGGCGGGATCGGCGGCCAGCTTCGCCTCGAACTCGGCCTTGAGGGCAGGATCGGCGGCCATCATGGCCTCGGCGAGCGGGGCAATGGCGTAGCCCTCGATATACTCCACGCGGCTGAGGATCTCGGGGAACAGGCCCCAGGCGAAGAAGCTTTCATTCGACTGCGGCTCCAGCAGGAGGACGGCGATGTCGCCCAGCGGCTGGTCGGTCGGCACGCGCACCGAGCCGGGGGCGAAGGTCCAGTCGCGACGCTCGGGCGTCACGTCGGTGACGGTGGCCTGGACGTGGCCTTCATTGGCCCGGGTCGCCAGCGTCGGGTTGTTGAGACGCAGCATCTCTACGGCGACCGTGCGCGGGGCGTCGAGGGTTTCCAGGGTCAGGCCGTGCAGACGCAGGCGCTCGATCAGGTCGGACCGGTGGGCGGGGACCCAGTAGGCGGTCGGCCGGGCGAGGCTCAGGCCGGGGCGCGAGCCATAGTAGGGGACCTGCCACAGTTCGGGGTCCGGGCGGCCCAGCCAGCGGATCTCGGCGCGGCCGGAGGCGGGGCTGTCGTAGGTCTCGTACAGCACACCCTTGAAGGCGCGGGTCTGGTGCGGGGTCGGGTCGGGCTGGAAGTTGGCGGGGATTTCGGTGGGGCGCAGGGCCTGATCGGCGGTGATGGCGGCCCGCAGCGGCGCGGCCTGATCGGCCAGCAGCCGCAGGGAGGCCTCCATGAAGACATAGGTGCCCAGAACCCGCTGTTCATAGGGTTTCAGGCTGTGGTTCTCGATCAGGACGGTGGGGATGTGGGCGGCCGCGCCCCAGCCGTTGGAGAATCGCTCGCCCAGACCGCCGTCACTGAGACCGGCCTTCGGGTTCTGGTCGTCCAGACCGAAGACGAGGGGGCCGGGGATGTGGCCCTGATCCTCGAGTGCGGTGTTGATCGCCCGCTTGAAGACGTCGTCCAGCCAGGCCGAGGAGGCGGGCGAGCGGCTGTAGCTGTCGAACTCGCCGTTGAAGCCGAAGGTGATGTCGTACTGGTAGTCCATGCCGTCGGTGACATGGATGTCCAGATAGAGGTCGGGCTTCAGGGCGTTGATGAAGGTGCGCAGGACCCGCATCTCGGGCTGGTCCAGCTTGAGGAAGTCGCGGTTCAGGTTCTGGTTGGTGGCGGTGTTGCGCCAGCCCTGGATGCGGGGGCCGCGCTGGTTGGGACGGCTGTAGGGCGAGGCGCGCTCGTGGCCGTCGACCGACAGGATGGGGATCAGCACCAGATTGGCGCGGTCGATCAGCTCGCCCTTCGACCCGAAGGCGATGTCGCGCAGCAGCATCATGCCCGCGTCCTTGCCGTCGATCTCGCCGGGGTGGATGCCGGCCTGGGCCAGCAGGACCGGCTTGGCGGGATCCAAGGTCGCGCCGTCGCGTGAGGCAATGACGGCATAGATCGGGCGGCCCTCCGGCGAGGTACCGAACTGTTCGATGCGGATCAGGTCGGAGGCCGCGTCCAGCCGGTCGAACCAGGCGCGGGTGGCGGCATAGTCGGGGCTGAAATCGAGGGCGGGGTCACGCTCGAAATCGGTGACCCAGGGATTGGCGGCGTCGGCCAGCAGGGCCCGGCTGGCCCCGTCCCACGCCAGGGCGGGCGGCAGGAAGGGCTGGTCCCAGGGGGCGAGGTTGGAACGCGACTGGGACATGGCGGGACTCGAACTCAGGACAAGGGCGGCGAGGGCCGCAGAAAACAGGATGTGGCGCATGGGTCTTTCGTCCTCTGCGCCGGTCGATCTGGCAAGCCCCGGCCGCATCACAGCGAGGGAGACCAGGCCCCGGCGGCGAACAGCAGCCAGCCGGCCCGCACCATGTTCCACAGGGTGTAGGCCAGCACGACCAGCAGGGCGGCGATGACGATCCTCCGGGACGGAGCGAAGGCGGCCGTGGCCGTGCCGACAGCGAAGAGGACGACCCCGATCTGGAGCCTCGGCGTCCAGAAGGCGGCCCAGGCCGGGTCCACGAGCGCCAGCGCACCCAGCAGCAGCCAGACCATGGCGTTGGCGGCGAGGACACAGCCGAACACCACCCGGCGATGGGCCCAGAAATGGTCGTCGAGATCGATCCGTGTCTCCACGCCCTCGGCCGTCACGCGCGGGAAGGTGATGCTGGCGGCGACATAGAAGGTCGCGGCGATCATCAGGCCGATCAGCAGCAGCACCGGATTGAACGGCGCGTCGCGGAAGAACCGCCAAGCCTGGTTCCAGAAGGTGGCCAGGTCGATGGCCACGAACAGGGCCAGAAGTGGCGTCAGCCAGCCGAAGCGGACGCGGTGCCGCTCATGCAGCAGCCGGGCGAAGCCGCCGGTCAACTCGGCGACGGACAGGCCCAGCAGCAGGCCGTAGAAGCTGAAAAAGAACTCGAACGCGCTCAACCGGCCCCCCGACCGTGGTTTCGATGGAGCCTATACACGGTCCCGGGCACCGTCACGCTTCCGGGATCACTCCTCGAACATTTCGCGCAGGGTGGCGAGCAGACCGGTCAGATGTTGCGGCTGAAGTGCGCCGATGCGGCGAAGCATGCGTGAGCGATCCACGGAACGCATCTGGTCCGGCAGGAGGCGGCCCACCCGGCCCGCGAAGGTGATCGCCGGGCGATAGCGTGAAGGCAGGCTGCCGGTGGTCATGGGTACGATGACGTGGACCGGCAGGTGGCTCATGTCATCCGGGGAGACGACGACACACGGGCGGGTCTTGCGAAGCTCATGCCCGACGACCGGGTCGAGCCGGACCAGCCAGACGTCGCCGCGCCGGATCATTCTGGCCGGGTATCATTGACCGCCAGCGCAGCTTCCAGTTCGGCGATCTCTTCGTCGGTCCAGTCGGGGCCGAGAGCCTCGGGGTCTGTATCACTGGTCAGATCAGCGTCCAGCCACTCCCGTTCCTCATCGGTCAGGCCGGCGGCGGCGATGCGTCTGGAGTCCTCGGCCCAACCCTCGCGCACGGCTCTCTTCGCCGGAACGATGGTGATCCTGCCGGGTTCATGAACGAACTCGACCGCCCCGCCTTCGCTGACGCCGAGCGCTGCGAGCGCTGCCTTCGGCAGGATCACCCCCGACGAGTTGCCGATCTTCCGGATCACGGGCATGGGCTCACTCCGTTAGAACGAAGTTATAACACGGCCGGCCGTCTATTTCCAGATCGGCGTTCCGTCACCGGGCAGTCCGAGGCGGTCCCACATGGAGGATACGCGGTCGATGACCTCGCGGTCCATGCGGATCTCCTCACCCCATTCGCGCTTCGTCTCGGGCGGCCATTTGTCGGTGGCGTCGAGGCCGATCTTGGAGCCGAGGCCGCTCTCGGGGCTGGCGAAGTCGAGATAGTCGATCGGGGTGTTCTCGATCAGGGTGATGTCGCGCGCCGGGTCCATCTTGGTCGAGATGGCCCACATGACCTGTTTCCAGTCGCGGGCGTCGATGTCGTCGTCCACGACGATGACCCATTTGGTGTACATGAACTGGCGCAGATAGCTCCAGACGCCCAGCATCACGCGCTTGGCGTGGCCGGGATAGGCCTTCTTCATCGACACCACAGCGATGCGGTAGCTGCAGCCCTCGGGCGGCAGCCAGAAGTCGGTGATCTCGGGGAACTGGGCCCGCAGCAGGGGGATGAAGACCTCGTTCAGGGCTTCGCCCAGCACGCTGGGCTCGTCCGGCGGCCGGCCCGTGAAGGTGGTGAGATAGACGGGGTCTCTCCGCATCGTGATGGCGCTGACCTGGAAGACCGGGAAGGTCTCGACCGAGTTGTAATAGCCGGTGTGGTCGCCGTAGGGGCCTTCCTCGGCGTGTTCGTTGAGCAGGACGTGGCCCTCCAGCACGATCTCGGCCTGGGCCGGGACCATCAGGGGCACGGTCTTGCAGGCCACCAGCTCGGCCTTGGCCCCGCGCATCAGTCCGGCGAACTGGTATTCCGACAGGGTGTCCGGCACGGGGGTGACGGCGGCCAGGATGGTGCCGGGATCGGCCCCCAGGACGACGGCGCAGGGCAGGGGCTCGGTCGGGCGCGCCTTCTTGTGGCGGGCATAGTGCTGGGCCCCGCCGCGGTGGGCCAGCCAGCGCATGATGGCGCGGTCCTTGCCCAGCACCTGCATCCGGTAGATGCCGAGGTTGAAGTCGTCCTCGCGGTCGTCGGACGGACCCTTGGTGACGACGAGGCCCCAGGTGATCAGGGGCGCGGGCTCGCCGGGCCAGCAGGTCTGGATGGGGAGTTTGCCGAGGTCGATCTGGTCGCCCTTGAGGACCATGTCCTGCACGGGTGCGGACTTCACCACCTTGGGCCGCATGGCGAGCACCGACTGGGCCAGGGGCAGCATGTCCATGGCGTCAGACAGGCCGCGCGGCGGGGTCGGGTTCTTGAGGAAGGCCAGCAGTTCGCCGACCTCACGCAGTTCGGCGGCGGTGGTGCGGGACTTCTTGTCCAGGGTCACGCCCATGGCCACGCGTTTGACGGTGCCGAACAGGTTGGCGAGGGCCGGGATGGGGCTGATCGAGCCGTCGGGCATGACGGGCTTCTCGAAGAGGACCGCCGGGCCGCCGTTGCGCAGCAGCCGGGTCTGGATCTCGGTCATCTCCAGCACGGTGGAGACCGGTTCGGTCACCCGGACCAGCTCGCCGGCGGCCTCCAGCTGGGCCATGAAGTCGCGCAGGGATTTGTAGGCCATGCGTCCGGATAGGACGGTGTAGGCCCGCTGTCACCTGTCGCGCGGCGGTTCAGGCCGCGGTCAAGCGCCGCGTCGGAGGCCCGTCAGGTCAGGGCCGCCAGCAGGCAGCCGGTGAGGCCGATGACGATGCCGAGGGCGGTTCCGATTCGGACGGCCCTTCCAGTGCCTTCCCGGGTCCGCAGGCCGGTGCGGAACCCTGCCAACAGGGCGGCGCGTCGCCAGACCATCTCAGTAGGCCCGGCTGTCAGAGACCAGGGCCCACACGGGCAGCCGCAGGTGCCGGGTGGCGGCGGCGATCTGGAGCGTGTTCAGATGGGCGCGACCGGCCTCGGCGCGGCGCTCCTCTTCCGGCGTGATCTTGAGGGCCGCAGCGACGGCCTCGACATCGACGCCCCGTTCCTCGCGCCAGCGTTTCAGCCGGGCCCCGACCGCCGCGTCGCGGGGATCAATACCGGGGAAACCAAGAACCGAACCCATTCTGCAACCTCCCTGCGCGGCTTTGGCGTCGCGTCTGGGGTTATTTCTGATCCCAAACGAAGGCCTTGTCGATCCAGTCGCCCAGACGGCCGTCCGGACGGGCGAGGGCATGGATGCGGCCCATGTCCTCGTCGGTGAGCTGGAAGTCCTGGATGTCGAAATTCTCGGCGGCGCGTTCGGCCTTCACGGTGCGGGGGATGGCGATCACGCCCTGCTGGATGATCCAGCGCAGGGTCACCTGACCCGGAGTCTTGCCGTGGGCACGGGCGATATCCCCGATGACGGTGTCGTTGGCGATCTTGCCCTGGGCGAGGGGCGACCAGGCGGTGATGGTCGAGCCGAGGTTGGCGGCCGTGTCGCGCAGGGTCTGGAGCGACAGATAGGGGTGATATTCGACCTGGTTGGTGACCAGTTTCGACCGGGACAGGGCCTGGGCCTCCCGGAACTGGCCGGACGGGAAGTTCGACACGCCGATGGCGCGGGTCAGGCCCTGGTCCTTCGCCTCGTTCAGGGCCCCGAGCGTCTCGGCGAAGGTCGGCTTGACCCTGGGCCAGTGCAGCAGCAGCAGGTCGGGGGTGAAGCCGAGGCTGGCGGCGGATTCTGCGGCCTGGCGCAGCAGGGCGTCGCGTTCGAAATGATCGACCCAGATCTTGGTGGTCAGCCAGATGTCCTGGCGCGCCACGCCTGAGTCGCGGATGCCGTCCCCGACGGCGGCCTCGTTCCTGTAGATCCATGCCGTGTCGATGTGGCGATAGCCGATGCGCAGGGCCTCGGCGACCATGCGCCGGGCATCCGCGGGCTCCAGCTGCCAGGTGCCGAAGCCGAGCCGGGGGATGGTCAGGTCGTCGACGGTCAGGGACAGCTGGGAAGGCGACATGGGAGCTCCGGTGTGGATCGGGGGGAAGGGCCCATATGGGGCGGACAGGCCGGATTTCCAGTCAGGGCTGTTCCAGCCAGTCCGCGATTTCGTCCCAGAGCGGCTCGAGCCCGCGCCGGAATGCGCCCTCGTGGCCGATCCGCTGGATGCCGAAATCTTGCGGCGCGTGGAGCACGAGATCGCTGGGGGCTCGGGGATAGACCGCCAGCAGGGCCGGGGCGGTCCGGGGGTTGGCGATCGGGTCGTCGGTGAAGATCCAGGACCGGATCGGTGAAGTCATTTCGGTGAAGTGGTTCGGCTGAAGCTCGGTCTGCAGCCGTCGGCTGTAGTAGTGCCGGTCATGGCACCAGTGTCGCCAAGGCAGGAATACGCCCCGCGGGAGGTCGGCGCCGCGCCAGAGGGACCCGCCTTTGACATAGCCGTGGCGGGCGAGGCTGAGCGGGCCATAGATCCACCAGAAGAACAGTTCGAGGGGATTGTACCGCAGCGGATGATGCCGCCAGTAGCCGGAGCCGACGGCGACGAAGGCATGGCGCGTGATCTTCGCATGGTTGGGCATGAAGCCGGCGAAATGGCCGCCGACGCTGTGGCCGACATGGGTGACAGGCAGGCCGGGCGCGGCGGCGATCAGGGCCTCGAGCGCCGCCGGCATGTCGAGACGGCCCCAGTCCTCATAGGTCATATCCATGGCGGCCAGATCGTCGGGGCGCGAGCCGCCGATGCCGCGCATGTCGAAGGTCAGGACTACGGCACCCCGCGCCGCCAGATGTCGGGCAAAGCGGTCGTAGAAGCCTTTGGGAAAGCCGGTGCCGGAGCTGACCAGCACGGCATGGGTGGGTGCCGGCCCTTGCATGAGACGCGCCGACAGCTGATAGCCGTCGGCGGCCACGGCGATGAGATCGCGAGCGTTGACGTCTGACATGGCGACACCCGTAGTCCGTCCTGTTTCAAAACGAACAAGACACGGCCAGCCGACCGGACGTCAAGGGACCGGATACAACGAAAAGGCCGCGTCCCTTTCGAGACGCGGCCCTGTATGGCGCGGACAGGCGACTGGAGGCCTATTCGATGTCTTCGTTCAGGAGACCGACCTTGTAGAAGCCGTTCTTCTGCAGGTCGTTCATGACTTCCATGAAGGACACATATTTCACTTCAGGCTGGGCGCGGACGAAGACGCGCTCTTCCTGACAGGCCGGCGAGCCGCCGCCGAGCGCGGCGCAGACGTCGACGGCGAGCGTTTCAATCGTGGTCTGCTGCTCGGCGATGAAGATCGAGCCGGAGTCCTGGATGGTGATGTAGACCGGCTCCTTGGGCTCTTCGCCGGTGGGCGGGGTTGCCGGCGGCAGGTCGAGGCGGATCGAGACGGTGGCGAGCGGGGCAGCGACCATGAAGATGATCAGCAGCACCAGCATGATGTCCACGAACGGCGTGACGTTGATGTCCGCGTTCTGGGCGATCGTCTTGCCGCCCGATCCCGACGGTCCCGAGAGCTTGGAGCCCATGTGCTTAATCTCCATCAGGCTCGGCCAGCAGGCGCGAGCGACGCGTTACGGTTCGGACGGTTTCTGGCGTCTGCCGCGAGGCTTGTAAAGCGGTCTCGGGACGAACCGGGTCCCTGATGCGGGGATTTCTCGCAACGGGCGAAAAATCCCCGTCAGGATCAGCCCTTGGCCAGCTTCAGGAAGCGTTCGATCAGGGCCGGGTCGGTCTTGAAGGCCCCGGTGAAGCGGGTGGTGATGGTCGAGACGTGGCGATGGTGAACCCCACGCGTCGTCATGCACTGGTGCTCGGCGTCGATCAGGACGGCGACCCCGGCGGGCGACAGGTGGTCTTCCAGGGCACCGGCGATCTCCTGGGTCAGGGTCTCCTGGGTCTGGAGACGCTTGGAGAATATCTCGACGACGCGGGCGATCTTGGAGATGCCGACGACCTTTTCGGTCGGCAGATAGGCGACATAGGCCTTGCCGAGGAACGGAGCCATGTGGTGCTCGCAGTGGCTCTCGACCTCGATGTCGCGCAGCAGCACCATGTCGTCATAGCCCTGCACGTCCTCGAAGGTGCGGCTGAGTTCCTTGGCCGGATCGGCCGTATAGCCCTCGAACCATTCGCCATAGGCGTCCACCACCCGTTTTGGCGTGTCCAGCAGGCCCTCGCGGTCGGGATTGTCACCTGACCAGGCGATGAGTGTGCGGACGGCGGCCAGGGCCTCCTCCCGAGTGGGGCGGGACAGATGATCGTTGCCGACGAGGGTCGGTCTGGAGGCGTTGGCGTCCATGAAGTGTTTTCTAAGCGACCAGTAGCGCCGGGACGAAGGTCCCGGATTGACGCGCGTCGCTCTCCCTGTTCGTTGCCACGGCTGTTCGCCGGGTCAATCCGGCTATATGGGACGCGCGCACCATCCCGCAAGAAAACCGACTGCAACGCTTCAAAATGACGCTTTTCCTTCACGACACCCTGAAACGCGAAAAGCGGGCCTTTGTCCCTCGGGACCCGGAGCGCGTGACCCTCTATGTCTGCGGACCGACGGTCTATGACTATGCCCACATCGGCAATGCGCGGCCGCCGGTGGTGTTCGATGTTCTCGTGCGGCTGCTGCGCCGTGAGTACGGCACCGACAGCGTCGTCTATGCCCGCAACGTCACCGACGTGGACGACAAGATCAACCAGAAGGCGGCGCGCGAGGGTGTGCCGATCGGCGAGGTCACGGCGCGCTACGAGGCCGCCTATCTGGCCGATATGGCGGCGCTGAACGTCGGCGCGCCGGACATCGCGCCCCATGTCACCGACCATATGGACGCGATCGTGCGCCAGATCGGCGAGATCATGGACCAGGGCTGCGCCTATGCCGCCGAGGGTCATGTGCTGTTCGATGTGTCCAGCTATCCGGCCTATGGCGCGCTGTCGGGGCGCAATCTGGACGACATGATCGCCGGGGCCCGGGTCGAGGTCGCGCCCTATAAGAAGAATCCGCACGACTTCGTTCTGTGGAAGCCGTCGAAGGCGGACGAGCCCTCGTGGCCGTCGCCCTGGGGCGAGGGACGCCCGGGCTGGCATATCGAATGCTCGGCCATGATCGACCAGACCCTCGGCCTGCCGATCGACATCCATGGCGGGGGCATCGACCTGGTGTTCCCGCATCATGAGAACGAGATCGCCCAGGGCGTCTGCGCCCATGGCCACGCGCATGGTGACGCCGCGCACGAACAATACAGCCGCTACTGGATGCACAACGGCTTCCTGACCGTGGACGCCGAGAAGATGTCCAAGTCGGTCGGCAACGTCCTGCTGCTGCATGATCTGGTGCAGACCATGCCGGGCGAGGTGGTGCGCTGGGCCCTGCTGAGTGCCCACTATCGCCAGCCGCTGGACTGGAACCAGTCGCTGCTGGACCAGTCGCGCAAGAACCTGGACCGGCTTTACGGGGCGCTGAGGCGGGCGGAAGGCGTCGAACCGCTGGGGGACATGCCGTCGCCCGAGTTCCTGACGGCGATCTGCGACGATCTGAACACGCCGGGGGCGATGGCGACCCTGTTTGCCCTGTCCAGCGAGATCGAGCGGGCGATGACGGCGGGCGATCACCATGCGGTCGGGATCGCCAAGGCCGAGCTGACGGCGTCGGGGCGGATCCTGGGCGTACTGCTGTCGACACCGGACCAGTGGTTCGAGGGCGGCGCCGACGATGCACTGAAGGCCGAGGTCGAGGGGCTGCTGGCGGAACGGGTGACCGCGCGGGCGGAGAAGAACTGGGGCGAGGCGGACCGGATCCGCGACCGGCTGACGGCGCTGAACGTGGTGGTGATGGACGGCCCGACCGGGGCGACGTGGCGCTTGAAGGAGTGACCGGTTCCCTTCTCCCCTTGCGGGAGAAGGTGGCCCGAAGGGCCGGATGAGGGGTACGAAGATACAAAGCAGGTGAGACGGACGGACGCTCACCGGCGGCACCGGGAGTCACCCCTCATCCGACCTCCCCCGGGGCAAGCCCGGGGTCGGCCACCTTCTCCCGCAAGGGGAGAAGGAATTCGGCCTAGATCCCGCGCATCAGCTCATCGGCCAAAGCCGGGGTCAGGTAGCCGTCGGGCACGCGGCCGGTGGCGATCTGCCACTGGCGCAGGGCGCGGCGGGTGCCCGAGCCGATGACGCCGTCGATGACGCCCGGATCATAGCCGAGGCGGGCCAGGGCGGTCTGGGCCCCGAACCGCTGCTCGCGCGAGATCGGGCCGTCGTCAGGCCATGTTCCGACCAGGCCCGGTCGGCCGGCCACGCCGTCGGCCATCAGGCCGATGGCGAGGGCGTAGCTGACCGAGTTGTTGTAGCGGCGGATCACATAGTGGTTGGGCAGGGCCAGGAAGGCCGGGCCGCGTGCGCCCTGGGGCAGGAGGATGACGCCGTTCTCGGCCGCCTCGTCCGAGGACAGGGCCGCGCCGCGGGTGAGCGACACACCGCGATCGGCCCAGAAACGCCACGGGCGGCCGTCAGCCTCGGCCAGGGCATAGTCGAATCCGGCCGGGAGCTGGACCTCGTGGCCCCACGACTGGCCGCGCTTCCAGCCGGCCTGGGCCAGCAGGTTGGCGGCGGAGGCGAGGGCGTCGGATTCGGTGCCCCAGATGTCGACCTTGCCGTCGCCGCTCTGGTCGATGCCGAGGCGCAGATAGTTGTCGGGCATAAACTGGGTCTGGCCCATGGCCCCGGCCCAGCTGCCCAGCAGGCCTGACCGGTCGCGGCGGCCGTCGATGACGATGTCGAGGGCGTTCTTGAGCTGGTCCTCGGCCCAGTCACGGCGGCGGCCGTCGAAGGCGAGGGTGGCCAGGGAGCGGATTACATCCTTGGAGCCCTGGACCTGACCGAAACTGGATTCTAGGCCCCAGATGGCGACGAGAATCTCGGACGGGACGCCGAAGCGCTGGGTCACGGACCAGGGGACGGCCTCAAGGCGGCGGCGCGCCTCGGCGATCCGGGCACCGGATACGGCGTTGGCGATATAGGCCCCGGCGGGGCGGCTGAACTCGGGCTGGTTGCGATCCAGCCGGATGACCTCAGGGTCGGGAGTCAGATCCGCCAGCTGGAGGGCATAGGCGTCTCGACGTGTTCCGCCCTTGCGAGCGAGGAAGCCCTGTTTCCAGCCTTCGAAGCCGGCGGCATCAGCCGCATCGGTGACGGCGGCCGTCGCAGGAACCGCGCCGCTGGAACCCGGCGCAGGCGCAACCGGCAGAGGGTCCGCCGGAAGGGCGGCCGGGGGCGCAGACGGCAGCATGGGGGCGCAGGCCGAGACGCAGGCGATCAGGACGAGACGATAGTCGAGGCGCATGGAGCGATGAGTTCCCGAATCACTGGACCCGATCAAGAGCCATTGAATTAGCGCCCGAGTATGACCGGGCGTTGCTGTCTTATGGTAAAAACCGGATTAGCCCTGTTCACTGGGGCGATGTTAAGTCCCGGACATCAGGGTCCGCGTGTTCCAAGACACGGCCTGGTGGCGGAGGGGCGACGCAGCGGGTGTGCAAGCCCGTCCACCCTCCGTTCGACTCGGGGGCCAGGCCTCCAGCGCTTCAGAGCGGTGTGATCCGGTTGACGTGGGCCATCTTGCGGCCCGGTCGGGCCTCGGCCTTGCCGTACAGATGCAGGCGGTGGTCGGGTTTGGCCGCCAGCTTCGCCCACTGGTCGACATCGGCACCCAGAAGATTGGTCATCTGGACCCGGGCATGGGCGGTGACGGGACCCAGCGGCCAGCCGGCGATCGCGCGGATATGCTGTTCGAACTGGTCGCAGACGCAGCCGTCCTGGGTCCAGTGGCCGGTGTTGTGGACGCGCGGCGCGATCTCGTTGACCAGCAACTTGCCGTCGCCGAGGTCGAACAGTTCGATGCCGATGACCCCGACATAGGCGAGGCCTTCCAGCACGGCCGTGGCGATGGCGCGGGCGCGGCGTTCGGTTTTCGCATCGACGGCAGCGGGGGCGTGGGTGGTGCGCAGCACCCCGCCGGCGTGGTGGTTCTGACCCAGGGGATAGACGGCGATGGTCCCGTCACGGCCGCGGGCGGCGATGATCGACAGCTCGCGGGCGAAGTCGGCCCGCGCCTCGAGGATGGCGGGGCGACCGCCGAGGGAGGCCAGGGCGGTCGCGGCCTGTTTGGCGGACTTGATCCAGACCTGACCCTTGCCGTCATAGCCGTCGCGCCGGGTCTTGAGCAGGGCGGGCGTGCCCAGCGTCTGCAGGGCGGTGGTCAGGTCGTTCGGGCTGTCGATCGCGGCGAAGGCGACGGTGGAGGCCCCGACGGCGTTGAGGAAGGTCTTTTCCTCGACCCGGTCCTGGGCCACGGCCAGGGCCACGGGGCCCGGGGCGACCAGGGCCCCGGCCTCGGCCAGGCGCTCGACCGAGGCGGCCGGGACGTTCTCGAACTCGAAGGTAACGACGTCGCAGACGCGGCCGAAGACGTTGAGGGCGGTGGGGTCGTCATAGGCGGCGACGATCTGGCCGCGCGAGACCCGGCCGGCGGGGCTGTTCTCCTCCGGGTCGAGGATGACGACGTCGAAGCCAAGGCGGGCGGCGGCCTGGGACAGCATACGGCCCAGCTGGCCGCCGCCGAGGATGCCGATCGTGGCCCCCGGGGCCAGGGGCGGGAGGTCGGACGGGGCGGCCACTCAGTCTTCGACCGTCTCGTGGACCGATTCGGTCTGGGCCTCGCGGAAGGCATCGAGGCGACCGGCGAGGATCGGATCCGACAGGGCCAGGATCTGGGCCGCGAGGATGCCGGCGTTCTTCGCCCCGGCCTCGCCGATGGCCAGGGTGGCGACGGGGACGCCGCCGGGCATCTGGACGATGGAGAGCAGCGAATCGAGACCCTTCAGGGCCTTCGACTGGACCGGTACGCCCAGCACCGGCAGGGGGGTCATGGAGGCGGCCATGCCGGGCAGGTGGGCGGCGCCGCCGGCCCCGGCGATGATGACCTTGAAGCCCGCAGCCCGGGCCCCCGTGGCGAAGTCGAACAGGCGTTGGGGCGTACGGTGGGCGGACACGACCCGGGCGTCCCAGGCCACGCCCAGACGGTCCAGGGTGTCGGCCGCGTGCTTCATCGTGGGCCAGTCCGAACGGCTGCCCATGATGATCGCCACCGGAGGAGTCGGGGTCGCCATACTGCTGAGGGCCCTGCTGCGAAAGCGGCCGGTTACAGCACACGCGTTGCGCCCGCAACCAACCGCGTTAGCCTAGCGGTTCCCGGCGTCCGTCTGAGTCGCCCCCGGAGTGTCCTGCGCCGTGACCGACGCCGCCCGAACCGATCGCGTCACCGATCCGCTGGACGCCAGCCGGGCCGAGATCGCGCGGCTGAAGGCCGAGGTCGAGGCGCTGCGGGCGCGGACCCTGGAACTGGAACAGCGGGCCGCGGCGGCCGAGGCGGCGGCGGACCACGATGTCCTGACCCCGGTGCTGAACCGGCGGGGGTTCGTCACCGCCATGAGCCGCAGCATGGCCTATTGCACCCGCTACAAGGTGCCGGCCGTCCTGCTGTATCTGGATCTGGACGGATTCAAGCGGGTCAATGACACCCTGGGCCACGCCGCCGGGGATGCGGCCCTGGTGCGGGTGGCCGAGCTTCTGCTCGAGAATGTGCGGGCCACCGACGCCGTGGGGCGTCTGGGCGGGGACGAGTTCGGCCTGCTGCTGCTGAACGCCGGGCCGGACGAGGGCCGGGAGAAGGCCGACGGGCTGAAACAGGCGCTGGAACAGGCGGCCTTTCTGTACGAAGGGCAGGCGGCGTCTCTGGGTGGATCGTTCGGGGTGCGGGCCTTTGCCGGGCAGCCGGACGCGGAGACCTGGCTGGCCGAGGCCGATGCGGCCATGTGGGTGCGCAAGCGCGGGCGTTAGGCACCGGCGATGACCGGACAAAATGTCCGCGAAAACAGCGTGACATACCGTGACATTTCCGGGGGCGGTCCCGGAAAACGCTTTTGAATCAGAGGTGCCGGTGTCTGCGGTTTGTCATGGTGACGGGATTATCGGAAATTGACGCCGCTGCTCACAGCGGACGTCAGGGGCCGGACCTGTCAAAGACCAGACCGTCAGATGGCGGCTCGGGGGAGGGATACAAGGGTGCGCGAGGAATAAAATCCGCAAGGCCAGTCCCGTGACCCGCCTGTCGTGACCTCAGGCGATGATGTCCGGCAGGATCCGGCCCTCGATCTGGACGATCTCGTCGCGCAGCAGAAGCTTCTTGCGCTTCAGCCGGGCGATCAGCAGCTGGTCGGGGACCGGCATGTGGCCGAGGGCCTCGATCGAGGCCTCGAGGTCGGCGTGCTCGAGCCGGAGGACCTTGACCTGGGCCTGCAGCGCCAGCTCTTCCTCGCTCAGAAACGGTTGGTCGTCGTTCATGCCTGTCCCCGCGAAGGCGGGCTTATAGCCGAGGCCGGCTCAGGCCGGAAGGCGTTCGGCGAGATGGATCAGCGCAGGCCGGGGCACGACGCGGCTCCAGCCCCGGGCGACGGCCACCAGCCCCTCGATCGCGGGGGCGGGCGGGTCCACCTGAGGCCCGGCGAGTGCTTCCAGACCGGCCAGCAGATGACGCTCTGCGGCAAGTTCGGCGGCCTTGACCTGGGTCCTGAGGGCCTCGCGGGCAGTGTCATCGATGTCGGGCAGGGGCTTTTTCAGGGTGCGTCGGATGGCGCGCAGCGGGGTGACGGCCGCCGCATCCCAGGCGCGGGCGGTGTCGCAGCCGGCCTCGACCATGTCGGAATCGAGGGTTCGGCCGGTGCCGGCCATCCAGGCGGCCCAGAGCAGGAGGGGGACGTTGTGGCCGTGGGCGTCCTGGAGCGACAGACAGGCCTCGGGCACACCCTCGGCACGATAGGCGGTCAGGGCCCAGTCCCAGAGGCTTGCTGGATGGCTATCGCTCATCTTCCGCTCATCCCCGCGAACGCGGGGACCCAGTCCTGTTGTTCGCCACGGTGCCGGGGATTGCGGTCAGCGCAGATTCGTTGGGGATCATCGCCCAAAGCACTGGGTCCCCGCGTTCGCGGGGATGAGCGGAGAATTGGAAATCAGACATCGCCTGCGCCCTTGAGCCCGTCCCAGCGGCGCACGGCTGACCAGTCCAGACCGAACTGGTCGAGGGCGCGACCGACCGACTGATCCACCATCTCGGCAATGGACTTCGGTCGGGCGTAGAAGGCGGGCAGGGGCGGGGCGATGGTGGCCCCCATTTCGGCGAGGGCCGTCATGGTGCGCAGATGGCCGAGGTGGAACGGCGTCTCGCGTACCATCAGCACCAGCGGCTTGCGTTCCTTCAGCACCACATCGGCGGCGCGGGTCAGCAGGGTGGAGGTCACACCGGTGGCGATCTCGCTCATGGTCCGGACCGAACAGGGGGCGACGATCATGCCGAGCGTCCGGAAGGAGCCCGAGGCGATGGTCGCCCCGACGTCATTGAGGCGGTGCAGCACGGTGGCTTTCGACGTCAGCTCATCCGGCGTCAGATCGGTCTCCTGCGACAGGGTCAGCAGGGCGGCGCGGGTGACGACCAGATGGCTCTCGACCCCCAGATCCTTAAGGGCGTCCAGCACACGGACCCCGTAGATCACGCCCGAGGCCCCCGAAATACCGACTACGAGGCGGGAAGGGGAAGTCGGTACGGCCAAGTTCACATCAGGGTCCATATCGGGTGTCAATGTCTTCAGTGCCCGGTGTTTTTAACGGTCTGTTGACGTCACCGAACCGTGATTTCACAGACCGCAAATCCAGGCGCTCACTGTGTGGTCCCTTAGACATGGAGGCGCAAGCCATGACCATCGAAGCTCGTATCCGCGAACTGGGAAACCGTCATCGCCAGCTGGACGAGACCATCCAGCGGGAGGTCTGGCGACCCGCCGTGGATGAGTTGCAGGTCAGGGAGCTCAAACGAAAGAAGCTCCGGCTCAAGGAGGAAATCATCAGTCTCGAGGCCCGGGCCGGATAGGCCGGGTCGTAGTTCGAAAAGCGAACGGCCCCGGGAGCGATCCCGGGGCCGTTTTTCATTCCTCCCTCTCCCAGCGGGAGAGGGTAGATCGCTACTCGTTCGTGCCGAACACCGAGGCGGCGGTCGGTTCGGCAGTGCGGCGTTCGCGTTCCTCGGGGACGAACTCCGGCTCGGCGGGTTCGGCCTCGATCGGCTGGAGAGCGGCACCGCCCTTTTTCGCGTCGTCCTTGTTCTTTTTGTCGGCGGCCCTGGAGACCAGTTCGTCGAGGACCAGCTGGCCGACCAGGCCCAGGGTGACCGGGTCGACCGGCTTGATCTGGGGGCTGTTCCAGTGGGTGCGGTTGCGCACGCTGTCGATGGTGGACTTGGTCGTGCCAAGCAGTTTGGCGATCTGGGCGTCGGTCACCTCGGGGTGATTCTTGACGAACCACATGATGGCGTCCGGGCGGTCCTGACGACGCGAGACGGGGGTGTATTTCGGGGCGGGCTTGTTGGTCTTCATCAGCTCGGCGTGGCGGCTGACGATGGCCTGCATGCGGTAGTTCTCGTTGGCCTGGGCCTTGTCGAGCTCCTCGCGTGCCAGCTGGCCCCCGGTGATGGGATCGACGCCGCGGATGTCGCGGGCGACGTCGCCGTCGGCGATGCCGCGCACCTCGAGCGGGTGCAGGCCGCAGAAGGCGGCGATCTGCTCGAACGTCAGGGAGGTGTTGTCCACCAGCCAGACCGCAGTGGCCTTGGGCATGAGGATGTCTGTCATGGGCGTTGTCCCGGTGTGCGAGGCCCGGGCGAAGCCGGGCGCTGGATACGACGGCGCCCGACCTTTCGGCCGGGCGCGATGATCGGGATATAGGCGCATTCGGAGCAAAAGAAAACGCCGTCTGTCCGTGCCATACAGCCAAGGTTCATACTGACTGCTGGATATGATGATATCGCGGCGGTCAGACGCCTTGAGAAAAAGTTGGAGGGTACCATGAAGACGATCGCCTTTTTCGCCGCCGGAGCTGTTCTCGCCTCGGCCGGTCTCGCCGCCGTGCCGCAGTCGGCCGAGGCCCAGTCGCGCGCCGCGCCGCGTGGCAGCTATGCCCAGAGCTGTTCGGGGGCCTATGTGAACCAGGGGCGGCTGTATGCGGATTGCCGCGACCGCTCCGGCAATCGGCGCCCGACGTCGATCGAACTGGCCCCTTGCTCGTCCAGCGACATCGGCAACGACAACGGCCTGCTGGTCTGCCAGGGCGTGCGCGGGGAGTATGAGCGCGGCAACAACGGCGGTGGCAACAGCGGCGGGGGTTGGGGCGGCAACAACAACGGCGGCGGCTGGGGCGGTGGCAACAACGGTGGCGGCAACGGTCGCGACACCATCACCGTCTATCGCGACGCCAATTTCGGTGGCGGGTCCCAGACCTTCCGCGGCGAGGTCTACAATCTCGTCAGCAGCGGCTTCAACGACACCATCAGCTCGATGGAGTTCCGCGGTGTCTGGGAGGCCTGTACCGATGCCGAGTTCCGCGGCCAGTGCCAGGTCTTTACCGAGAATGTGCGCAATCTCAGCCGCTTTGGCATGAACGACAGCATCTCGTCGCTGCGTCCCGTGCGTCGCAACAACTGGTAGGGCGCGCTCCGGGGCCACGGCCCCGGAGGCTTCACCCCCGGATCGCGCCGGTCGTCAGCACGATCTTGCCGACATGCTCGCCCGCCTCCAGCCGGAGGTGGGCGAGTTTCGCCTCGGCGAGCGGGAAGGTGGCCTCGACCGGCGGGCGGACCGCGCCGGACACCACCCAGGGCCAGACCGTCGCCTCTATGGCGGCGGCGAGGCGGGCCTTCTCGTCGTCGGAGCGCCGGCGCAGGGTCGACCCGGTGAGGGTCGCCGACTTCATCATCAGGCGCAGCAGGTCCACCTCGGCCAGACCCCCCGTCAGGGTGGCGATCACGACCCAGCGACCACCCGGCTTCAGGGCGTCCAGATTGAGCCCGGCATAGGCGGCCCCGACCATATCCAGCACGACATCCGCCCCGCCGGCGGCAGCGATGCCCGCCGCGAGGTTGTCGGCCGAGGCGTCGAGGCTGACGTCGGCCCCGAGCTCCAGCGCGGCCCGGGCCTTGGCGGCGGTACGGGAGGTGGCGATGACACGGGCCCCGGCGGCACGGGCCATCTGGATCGCCGTGACCCCGATGCCCGAGGTGGCCCCGTGCAGTAGCAGGGTCTGGCCGGCCTTCAGCCCTCCGGCCTCGAAGACGTTGGCGAACACCGTGAAGACCGTCTCGGGCAGGGCGGCGGCCTGGACGAAATCGAGGCCCTCCGGGACCGGCAGGGCATGGCGGGCGTCGACGACCGCCCGTTCGGCATAGCCGCCGCCGCCCAGCAGGGCACAGACCCGGTCGCCGATACGCCAGCGGGTGACACCCGAGCCGACCTGATCGACCTCACCGGCCACCTCCAGCCCGAGGATGTCGGAGGCTCCGGGCGGGGGCGGATAGGCCCCGGCCCGCTGCAGCAGATCGGGCCGGTTGACCCCCGCCGCCCGGACCCGGATGCCGATCTGGCCCGGTCCGGCAACGGGATCGGGCCGCTCCGCCAGCCGCAGGGCCCCGGCGGGGCCGGAACCGCCGTCGATCTCGATGGCCTGCATGTCTGGCTCCTGGTCTTGCAATCGTCCGTGTCCGGGCGCGTAAATGGGGGTGTGCGAGGGGCTGGCCAAGGAGGCGAGGATGACGTTCGACGATCTGGACCCGCGACCGCAGCGCGGGGCGGCCCTGACAGCCCTGGCTCGGGAGGACCTTGATCTGTACGCCGTCGAGGAACTGGGCGAGCGGATCGAGGCGCTGGAGGCCGAGATCACGCGGGTGCGGACCGCGCTCGCGGCCAAGGCGGCCAAGAAGTCGGCGGCCGACGCCCTGTTCAACTTCCGGCCGTGATGCGGTTCCGCGCGCGGCCGTTCCGTGGCATGGCCGTTGCAGGCTGCGGGCCTGCGGTGCCGATCCGGCCCGACGGTCCAGCGGAACATCCGTGTCACGATGAGTATGGTTGAGTTGATGGCCACCGAGGACGAGCCCGGACGGAAACTGGCGGACAAGGCGTCGCGCGCCGGCGAGATCCGCGATTTCGCGCGCTCCGAACTGTTCGACCGTACCTTTCAGGAAGGCATGGAACTGGTCGAGGAGACCGCCGCCTATCTGGACGGTGAGGGCCGGCGGGATTCCAAGCTGCTGTCGCGCTCGGCGGCCCTGGCCTATGCGGGCGAGAGCATGAAGCTGACGACGCGGCTTATGCAGGTGGCGTCCTGGCTTCTGGTGCAACGCGCGGTGCGCGAAGGCGACATGACCCCGGAGGCGGCCTGTGACGCCCGCTATCGCCTCGGCGAGCGGAAGGTCGAGGCCGAGCCCGGTCATCCCGAGATTCCCATGGCCCTGGTCGAATATCTGGTGCGCGCCGAAAAACTGTATGACCGGGTGCTGTATCTGGACCGGCGCATGTATCTGGATGATGCGCCGGAGCCGGACGCCAATCCGGTGCTGAGCCAGATGGGACGTCTGGAAGCCGCGTTCCGGGAGTAGACGGCCGGCTCAGGGACCGACGTCGTTGGCGTCGGTCCGGCCATCGCTGATGACCGCAGGCAGGCTGACGGCAATACCGAGCGCCTGGGCCAGACGCTGGTCGCGGCGATAGACGTCCTCGCGGAAGGCGACCCGGCCCTGGCCGTCGACGAAGGCGGTCCAGTAGAGCAGGCGCACGCTGATCTCGCGGCCGGTCTGGATGCGTTTCGTCTGGCGCGACGTCTGGGCGGCGTCGAACTCGCCGAGCAGCATGGGATCGGGAGCCAGCAGCAGGCGGGCGAACTCGACCGCGTTCTGGACCCGGACGCAGCCGTGCGAGCGCTGGCGCATCGCCAGGTTGAACGCGCCCTTGGAGGGGGTGTCGTGCAGGAAGATGGCGTAGCTGTCGCGCAGTTCGAACTTCACATAGCCGAGGGCGGCGTTGGGTCCGGCGCGCTGAATCACCGTGCCGTTCTGGATGTACATGTTCTGGCTGGCCAGATAGGCGGGGCCGCGCGGCAGGATCTCGTTGCGGGCGATCGAGGCAGGCACATACCAGGGCGGATTGGCCACGACCGAGGCAAAAGGTTTCTCGAGGCTCGGGGTCTGGTTGGTCGGTGATCCGACCACCACGCGGTTGGAATGAACCGGCCGGCCGTCCTTCCAGTAGACCATGATGGCGGCGGCGGTGTTGACCTCGATCCGCTCGGGATTCAGCTCGCGCTTCAGCCAGCGGCGGCGTTCCAGGTTGAGGGCGATCTGGCGGGCGCGGTCCTCGGCCGAAGCGCCGAGCGAGCTCTGGGTGCCGGCCCCGATGCGGCCGTCGGCCTCGAGCCCGTGGCGGGTCTGGAAGCCGCGCACGGCCGCCTGCAACTCGGCCCCGTAGACGAGGCCCTCGGCCGTCAGGCGTGCGCCGTCGGCAGCCGACAGATCGCCCTCGGCCACCAGTCGGGCGATCAGGGCGGGGATGCGGGTGTCGCTGGCGAAGGGCTCGAGCGTGCCCGGGCGGGGGGTGAAGCGCGGCCAGCCGCCGTCCCGAATCAGTCGGCGATAGCGAATGTAGCCGGCGGACAGGTTGGCATAGCCGATGTCGGTGGGGGCCAGGCCCTCGAACCATTCGACGATCTGGTTCCGGGCCAGGGCGTCGTTGAGGCCGACGGGCAGGTCGACCCGGTTCTTCTGCATCTCCCACAGATCCTCGACCGTCTCCGGGCGGACCCGGCCCTCGGCGAGCACGCGGGCATAGGTCAGGGTCGCAGCAGTGGTGCGCAGATCGGCGCTGTCAGGGTCGGCCGCGAGTCCGACGAAATCGAAGAAGTCGGCGCTGGACAGGCCGTGACGCTCGGCCCGCGCGGCGGCCTCGTTCAGGCGACGCAGACGGTCGGCGGTCCAGATCGGACGCCAGCCGTTGAGCTCATAGAGGGCCCGGACGTCCGGCTGAACGGTCGCGGGCAGGCGGGAGAGCTGGTCGGTGAAGGTGGCGTACCAGGCGCTGGGCGGGGCGGCCACGGCCTGTTGTGGACCGGCCTGGGCGGCGAGGGCCGGACCCGTGACCGCTGAAAGGGCAACCCCCAGAGTGAGTTCGCGTCGGTTCATCGTCGTCTTCGCCTTCGTTCGACACCGCGCGGAACCCGGCGTCCATGCCCCGGCGTCGAACTGCCGGACAATATCGAGGTTGTAGACAAACAAAAAGCGCCGGTCGCAGGACCGGCGCTCTTCGTGATGTCTTTGCCGCAGTGATTGCGACCGACAGTCGCAGCCTACTTCTTGATGAAGCCGCCGAACTTGTTGTTGAAGCGCGAAACGCGGCCGCCGCGGTCCATCAGCTGCTGGTTGCCACCGGTCCAGGCCGGGTGGGTCGACGGATCGATGTCGAGGTTCAGCGTGTCGCCTTCCTTGCCGTAGGTCGACCGGGTCTTGTAGGTCGAGCCGTCGGTCAGGGTGACGGTGATGAAGTGGTAGTCGGGGTGCGTATCCGCTTTCATGGTCTCGGTCCGGCCTCTGCGCGATGACGATGCCGACCGTCGGTGCGCGAAAATGAGAAATCCCGCCAGACGCTCCGGCGGGAATGAGCGGCGGCGTTTACACTGCAGGGCGTTCCGGGGCAAGAGCGCGGCATGACAGCCGCAACGCCGAACTTCGAGACCGCTTCCACCCCGGCGGAGGCTTCCGGCCGCCCGGGGGCCGGGGCCGTTCTGATCGAGCAGATGGGTGAGGCCGGGGCCCGGCGCGACAAGGGCAAGGATGTGCGGCCGCTGCTGCGGCTGTGGCCCTATCTGATGCAGCACAAGGTCGATGCCCTGATCGCGGGCTTCTGGTTGCTGGGCTCGACCGCCGCCTCGCTGGGACTGACGGCGACGGCGCGGGGTGCCATTGACCACGGGTTCGAGAACGGCGGGCGCGACATCGACCGCTGGTTCATCTTCCTGGGGCTGAACGCCGTGCTGCTGGGGGTCGCCACGGCGGTCCGCTATTTCTACGTCACCAAGACCGGCGAGCGGATGATCGCGGACCTGAGGAAGGGGCTGTTCGATCGGATCCTGACGCTGGACCCCGCCTTCTTCGCGCGGATGCGGACCGGGGAGGTGCTCAGTCGCCTGACCACTGACATCGCCCTGGTGGAGACCCTGCTGACGACCTCGGTGTCGTTCGCCCTGCGCAACATCCTGACCCTGATCGGCGGCGTGGCCCTGTTGTTTATCGTCAGCCCCAAGCTAACCGGGCTGGTGTTACTGACCGCGCCGATCCTGATCGCGCCGATTTTCATCTTCGGCAAACAGGTGCGCAAACTGACCGTGCGGTCGCAGGACCGGTTCGCCAATGCCGTGGGCTTTGCCGGAGAGAGCGTCGACGCCATCGAGACGGTGCAGGCCTTCGGGCGGGTGCGGAGCGCGGTCGAACGGTTCGGCGGGGTGGTGGAGGAGGCCTTCGGTGTCTCCCTCGTGCGGATGCGGGCCCGGGCGTGGATGACGGCTGTGGTCATTGTGGTGATCTTCGGCGGTGTCACCTTCGTGCTGTGGCTGGGAGCCCAGGACGTGGCGCGCGGGACCATGACGCCGGGGGCCCTGCTGCAGTTCGTGCTGCTGTCGGTGTTCACGGCCGGTGCCGTCGGGGCGCTGGGCGAGAGCTGGGGCGATGTGCAGAAGGCCTCGGGGGCCATGGCGCGGATCGACGAACTGATGCGGGCGCAGGCTTCCATTGCCGCGCCGGAACATCCGGTGGCCCTGCCCAGCCCGCCGGAAGGCCGCGTGGCCATGGCCGGGGTGCGGTTCGCCTATCCGGGGCGGCCCGACCTGCCGGCGCTGAAGGGGTTCGACCTGACCGTGCGTCCGGGCGAGACCGTGGCCCTGGTCGGCCCCTCGGGGGCCGGCAAGTCGACCGTGTTCCGGCTGCTGCTACGCTTCTATGACCCCCAGGACGGCGCGGTCAGCGTCGACGGCGTCGATGTGCGCACGGCCGATCCGGCCGAGGTGCGGGGACGCTTCGCCTGGGTCTCGCAGGAGGCCCCGCTGTTTTCGGGATCAGCGCTGGAAAACATCCGCTTCGGCCGGGAAGCGGCCAGCGAGGATGAGGTGCGTGAGGCCGCCACGGAGGCCCAGGCCGAGGCTTTCATCGACGCCCTGCCCGAAGGGTTCGCCACCCCGCTGGGCGAGCGCGGCAAGAGCCTGTCGGGCGGACAGCGGCAAAGGCTGGCCATCGCCCGGGCCCTGGTCCGCGATGCGCCGATCCTGTTGCTGGACGAGGCGACCAGCGCGCTGGATGCCGAGAACGAGCGGCTGGTGCAGGCGGCTCTTGATCAGGCCATGGAGGGGCGCACGACGCTGGTCATCGCCCACCGTCTGGCGACCGTGCTGCGCGCCGACCGGATCGTGGTCATGGAGAATGGCGCGGCGGTCGAGGAGGGCACGCACCACGAACTGGTGGCGAAGGGCGGGCTGTATGCCCGTCTGGCGGAGCTGCAGTTCCGGGAGGGGTGATCCCTCTCCCTGCGGGAGAGGGCTTGAGGCTCGCAGAGCGAAGCGATGCGTCAGCCGAAAGGGTGAGGGGTGTTGCCCTCGCCGGTTGGCATCTGGCCCTCACCCTTTCGCGCAAGACCGATCGCCCTGACGGGCTCCCGGGCGCTCAAGCCCTCTCCCTATGGGAGAGGGTGGTCACGCGCCGCCACAGCCACGCCGGGGAAGTCGCTGAACACCGCGTCGACACCAAGCGCATAGAAGCGTTTCAGCCAGCCGGGCAGGTCGCTCCGGTAATCGGCGGGCAGGAAGACGTCCTCGGCGCGGAAGGTCCACGCGACGACCTGAAGCCCGGCGGCGTGAGCGTCGGGGATCAGGGTCGTGGGGGCACCGGATGCACCCGAGGCCGTGACGGGCACGATCATGGCCGTGTCGACCCCGATGGCGTCGGCATAGGTGGCGATCTGCGCCAGACCCGCCGGCGTGGCCATGGCGGCATAGGTCACATCCGGCTGATCGGCGGGGACACCGAGCGACCACATCAGTTGCAGCAGGGGCGCATCGGTCAGGCCGTTAAGGGCCCGCAGGGGGCCGACCTCGAAACACTGGATCAGGACGGGGCTGTCGGCCGCCATCAGGTCGTGGGCGGCGAGTACGGCGACGAGGGCGGCCTCCATCGGCAGGCCGGCGGCGGCGAAATGGGTCGGGTGTTTCAGCTCGGGAGCGACGCCGATGGTGCGCCCGGTGCGGGCGCTGCCGGCGCGGGCGATAGCGATGACCTCGGCAAAGGTGAGGATCGACTCCTCGGTGAAGGCGGTGTTGCCGGGACGCAGCGACGGCAGCCGTTCGCGGGCGCGCAGGGTCCGGAGCTCGGCGAGGGTGAAGTCCTCGGTGAACCAGCCGGTGACCGCCATGCCGTCGATGGTGCGGGTGGTGCGGCGGTCGGCGAAGCCGGGATGGTCGGCCACGTCGGTGGTTTCGGAGATCTCGTTCTCGTGGCGGACCACCAGATGACCGTCGCGGGTCATGACCAGATCGGGCTCGATCATGTCGGCCCCCTGATCGATGGCCAGATCATAGGCGGCGCGGGTGTGCTCGGGCCGTTCGCCGGAGGCACCGCGATGGGCGATGACGAGTGGGTCGGGCATGGCGAAGGCGGGCGACGCCGCAATGAGCAGCAGGACAGGCAGGATGAACCGGATCATCCCGGAAGGGTAGGGCGGGGCGATGACAGCCCTGTGAAGCCTCGGGGCCCTGCGGACCTGCGAGTCGGCGGTCGGCCAAGAGATCGGCCTACGGGGGCGGAAAGTCGTCCCAGCCCATGCTGTTGCACACGACCGTCGCAGAGCGCGCAATGCCCCGGCGGTGCAGTCGCTCGGCGCGGCCGGGGCGAAGCGGCCCGACGTCCAGATCGGCCTGATAGGGGACGATTTCCACGTTCGGCAGGCACGAGCGCGCCATCCGCTCCTCGACGATGACCATACGTCGTTCACGCGTCAGTCCGCCCCATTCGCCGTCCAGCGCCTCGGTCGCGGTCGCATCCGCCCGTCGGTACAGCAGCCAACCGGGATGGATGTTGTTGCGGCGGGCGAAGATCATCTGTCGGTTCGCCGTCTGGATCAGCCTTCCGATGGTCTCCTCGGACTGGCCGCGTCGACGCGTGTTCGCGATCAGCATGGGGTCGAGACTGCCGTGCAGGCCGACGATGGCGCCGGGCTCGACGATCAGTCGTCCGGCCAGGGGCAGGAAGTAGTTGGCGCAGGACGAATTGCATTCATTGCGGACCCGCATCGTCAGCCGTCGGCCCTCGAAACGTTCGGCGATATCCAGAGCCGGGCCGACCGAACCTCCGCGGCTGTCCAGAACCACTTCGCGGGTCGTCGGCTGAAGGCGCCCGGCCACGCAGTCCGCCAGCGACTGATCGATCTCGCCGCGAAGGAAAAACACGTCCGGTGTCAGCTGTCGGCAGCTCGATGCGGCCTGCGCCGGTCGCGCGGACGCCGTCAGCCAGAGTCCCACCGCCAGCAAGGCGGCGGCCCCAATCCGATGGATCATGTCGGCATCCCCCACGTTCCCGGCCCGCGCATCCTATCGGGCAAGCCTTGTCGAGGCCAAGGGGCTCCGGGCCGACCGGATCAGCTGGCGTTCAGGACCTTGCGGAGCTGGGGGTGGAGTTCGGTGTTGGAGGCGAGGATGGAGACGCCGGTCTTGGGGTCGCCGTCGGGCTCGATGGTGGTGACGCTGCCGCCAGCCTCGGTGACGAACAGGATGCCCGCAGCCACGTCCCAGGGTTTCAGGTTGCGCTCGTAGTAGGCGTCGTAGCGGCCGCAGGCGACCCAGGCGAAGTCCAGCGCCGAGGAGCCGAGACGGCGGATGCCGGCGACCCGCTGGCCGATGGCGTGGATGTCCTTGATCGACTGGGCGTGGCCCGACTTGCCGATGAAGGGCAGGCCGGTGGCGATCAGGCTTTCCGACAGGTCGCGGCGACCCGCGACGCGGATGCGCTGGTCGTTCAGATAGGCGCCCTTGCCCTTCTCGGCCCAGAACAGCTCGTTCATGATCGGGTTGTAGGTGACGCCGGCGACGATCTCGGACGATCCGTCGGGCGCATAGCGCTGCAGCCCCACCGTGATGGCGAAATGGGGCATGGCGTGCATGAAGTTGGTGGTGCCGTCGATCGGGTCGACGATCCAGGTGTGGGACTTGTCCGTCCCCTCCATCATGCCGCGCTCCTCGCCCAGGAAGCCGTAGCCGGGGCGGGCCTTCATCAGCAGTTCGTAGAGGGTGTCCTCGGCCCGGATGTCGGCGGCGGTGACGAAATCGCCCGGGCCCTTGCGCGACACCTGCAGCTCGGCGACCTCACCGAAGTCACGCAACATGGGTCGGGCGGTCTTGCGGACCGCGTCGATGATGACGGAGACGAGGGCGGAGGCGAGGGCCATTCGGGGGGGTGCTTTACGATGTCGGACGTCGGGAAGGACAGGAGTGAAGAGTGCCAGTGCTAGTGAGCAAGGCCTGCTTTTGCTGGCTCACCAGCACTATCACTAGCACTCCGGAGCCCGCACGGCTCCACGCAGCGGCCTATTCCGCGCGGCGGACGTATTCGCCGGTGGCGGTGTCGACGATGATGCGCTCGCCGGCAGACATATAGGGGGGGATCATGATGCGGACGCCGTTGTCGGCCATGGCGGGCTTGTAGGAGGACGAGGCGGTCTGGCCCTTCACGGTGGGCTCGGTCTCGGCGACGGTCAGGGTGACCTGGTCGGGCAGGCTGAGGCCGATCGGCCGGCCCTCGTGCATCTCGATGGTGACCTTCATGCCGTCCTGCAGATAGGCGACGCGATCCTCGCCGACCCAGTCCTTCTGCAGTTCGGTCTGTTCGTAGGTCTCGTCGTCCATGAACACCAAGGCGTCGCCCTGTTCGTACAGATAGGAGAATTCCTTCTGCTCGAGGGTGACGCGCTCGACCTTGTCTTCCGAACGGAAGCGTTCGTTCAGCTTGTTGCCGGTCTCGAGGTTCTTGGCCTCGACGTTGGCGAAGGCCCCGCCCTTGCCGGGCTTGACGTGGCTGGCCTTGGTGACGACCCACAGGCCCTTGTTGTGCTCAAGCACCATGCCGGGCTTGATGGTGTTGCCGTTGATTTTCGCCATGGATGAACCGGGGGTTGGAAGCGCAGCCGTTGGCCCTCCGAACCAGTCGGAGGGTGACGTACGCGAAATCGGGCGCGATCCGTAGAGGAAGCCGCTGCTGAGGGCAAGGCGAGGGGGCGGGCTCAGACCTCCGGGTCGTCGGGCGGGTTCAGGTCGGCGGGGTCGCTGTCATAGTCCAACAGGTCCCCGGGACGGCAGCCCAGGGCGGCGCACATCCGGGCCAGGGTCGAGAAGCGGATGCCCTTGACCTTGCCCGAGCGGAACAGGGACAGCTGGGTCTCGCTGAGCCCGATCTCGGCGGCGAGGTCGCGGGCCTTCAGGCCACGGGCGACGATCAGGGCGTCCAGTGTCACGCGGACCGGCATCAGATGATCTGGTCCAGCTCGGACTGGATGGCCCCGGCCTGATCGATGACCCGGCCGAGCAGGAACAGGGCCCCGCCGATCATGCCCAGCGTCATGCCCGCCACGTCGAAATAGGCGAAACTGCCCTGATCGCCGCCGATCAGGCGCGAGATGTTGGTGATGCCGAAGACGCTGAGCAGGCCACCGAGGCCAAGCGCGATGCCGACGTGGCGCAGGGCGCGCGACAGGACCGGCTGGATCAGACGGCCCTTTGACACCTGGCCCAGCGCCGCTCCGATCGACCAGACGGCGTAGAGATAGAAGAGGGTGGGGGTGGTCCAGACGGCTTTTTCGATCAGGTCAACGGGGCTGACGTGGCTCGGGAATACGCCGCGCGAGAGCGCGACAGCCGGGGCGATGACGAACATCAGGATGAGAACGGCTGCCACGCTGCAGACCATGAAGACCGCCAGCCAGCGGAACTGGCCGCACAGGCGGCGGAAACGGGCGAGATCGGAGGCGGGCATGGCGCGGTTTTCCTGTCTGATCTTTAATCTTGACTTAAAGATCGCGCCTTCGCAACTTTATGTCAGAGTTAAACGGGAAGGGGCGAGGGAATGGTCGAGGCCGTGGAGACGGAGGGGCTGACGCGGCGGTTCGGCCGGCATCTGGCCGTGGACCGGCTGTCGATGCGGGTGCCGGAAGGCGCGATCTATGGCTTTCTCGGACGCAATGGCGCGGGCAAGACCACGACGCTGAAGATGCTGCTGGGGCTGCTGTCGCCGACGGCGGGGTCGGCGCGGATCTGCGGGATCGATGTCGCGCGTGACCGGATCGGGGCGGCGCGCAAAGTCGGGGCCCTGCTGGAGGCGCATGGATTCTACGCCAACCTGACCGGGCGCGAGAACCTCGACCTGACCCGGACCCTGCTGGGGCTGGCGGGGTCCGAGATCGACCGGGTGCTGGAGGTGGTGGACCTGACGGACAATGCCCGGCGGCGGGTGTCGGACTATTCGCTGGGGATGCGCCAGAGGCTGGGACTGGCCCGGGCCATGCTGGGGGCCCCGCCGGTGCTGATTCTGGATGAGCCGACCAACGGGCTGGACCCGGACGGGATCGCCGACATGCGGGGCTTTCTGAAGACCCTGCCGGAACGCACGGGCGCGACCGTGCTGCTGTCCAGCCATCTGCTGGGCGAGATCGAACAGACCGCGATCCATATCGGCATCGTCAACGAGGGCCGGCTGGTGCTGGACGGAGAACTGGCCCGGCTCAAGGCGGAGATGGCCCCGGAGATCGGGCTGCGCGTGAATGATCCGGACCGGGCAAGCGCGGTGCTGAGACGCCACGACCTGACGCTGGGGCGGGACGCGGAGGGGCTGGTCGTGCGGCTGCGGCCCGGGATCGACCATGACACCGCCACGGCGGCCCTGAACCGCGATCTGGTCGAGGCGGGGGTGCAGGTCTTCGCCATCGGCCCGCGCAGCCCGTCGCTGGAAGGCCTCTATCGCAGCGTCACCGCGCCGTCCTCGGCGGCCCGCCAACCGGAGACTGTCTGATGCTCGCCGTCCTCGCCGTCGAACTGCGCAAGCTGAAGCGCTCGCTGGCCCTGCTGCTGGCGCTGGCCGCGCCGACGCTGATCGCCATCTTCGTCTTCTTCAACATGCTGCGGGGCGACGAGCCGCGGCCGTGGCTGATGTATGTCCAGGGGGCGACAGGGATCTGGGCCTTCTTCATGCTGCCCATGAGCGTGACGGCCCTGACGGCACTGGTCGCGCACATGGAACATGGGCCCAGGGCCTGGGATCACCTGAGGGCCCTGCCGGTGGCGTGCTGGAAGCTCTATGCGGCCAAGGCGGTCTGCGTGCTGGGGGTGGTGGCGGCCATGAGCGTGCTGAACCTGGTGCTGACCTGGGGGGCGGTCACCCTGGCCGCGACGCTCAAGCCGGTGCTGGCCCCGACGGGTGTGTTCGACCTCGCCGGACAGGCGATCCTGCTGGGCAGGGTGCTGCTGGCGGCCATCCTGATGATCGCCATCCAGTTCTGGGTCGCGCTGCGCTTCGCCAGCTTCGTGCCGGCGCTGGCGATCGGGATCGGTGGGACCTTCTTCTCGGTCGTGGCGACCTCGGCGAAGCAGGGCGTGTTCTTCCCGTGGCAGATGCCGGTCAACATGCTGGGCACCGAGGCCTGGCGGGTGAACACCGCTCTCGGGCTGGGCTGCGGGCTGGGGCTGGTCGTCCTCGCGGCCGCGATCGCCCACCTCAGCCGGCGCGAGGTGATCTGACGATCACCCCCCCGTGGCGGACTTGTCGGGGGCGATCTCGGTCATGGCGGACTGCAGATAGTTCTGCTCGCCCAGCTGTTCGATCAGTTTGAACTGGGCCTCGAGGAAGTCGATGTGCTCCTCGGTATCGGACAGGATCTCCATCAGGATCTGGCGGCTGACGAAGTCGTGGCCGGCCTCGCACTGGGTGATGGCGGCCAGCTGGGCGGCGCGGCCGTCGATCTCCAGCTGCAGGTCGGCGCCCAGGCATTCGATCGCGCTCTCGCCGATCTTGAGTTTGTGCAGGTCCTGCATATTGGGCAGGCCGTCGAGGAACAGGATGCGTTTGATCAGCTTGTCGGCGTGTTTCATCTCGCCGATCGATTCCTGGTAGATGATCTCGCCCATGTGGCGCAGACCCCAGCTCTCGAACATGCGGGCGTGCAGGAAATACTGGTTCACGGCCGTCAGTTCGTTGGTCAGCACCGCATTCAGGGTGCGGATGATCGCAGGATCGCCCTTCATGTCGTCGTCTCTCGTTCGCGCCGCGCGAATCCAGACGATCCGCAGCACCACACTAGCACGGGAAATTGACCTCCGGTTACTTGCGAGTGCTTTTCAACGCATTGATATTGCGAGTGATAAGCTGAAAGCCCGGTCGCCGGCCTATTCGGCGGCGAGGGCCAGAGACTGGCGGCTGTCGTCGATCATCTGGCGCATTTCGCAGACGCATTTGGCGCACTGGGCGGCGCACTGGTGGCGGGCGAAGACGTCGCGGGGCCGGGTGGCTCCGGCTTCAATCGCACGGGCCACGTCACGCTGGCGAAGGCCGTTGCAGTTGCAGACGTACACGCGTGGGCTCCGGCCAGCTGTTGCGACTGGTTATCTGTAGCATCTATCCCGGCGATTGCAACGCGTTCGCATCAGGGCGGGTTGACGCAGACGCCTGCGCGTCGCACCTGCCGCGAATGTCCACCGCGCCCTGTCAGCTTTATCTGATCACCCCGCCGGTCCTTGAGGACCTGGAGGCCTTTGCCGCCGTGCTGGAGCGGGCCCTGGAGGCCGGCCCGGTCGCCGCCCTGCAGATCCGGCTGAAGCCGGCCGATGACGCGCTGATCACCGCTGCGGTGAGGCGACTTGCACCGCTGGCCCAGAGCCGGGGCGTGGCGGTCCTCCTGAACGACCGTCCGGATCTGGCGGCCGCGCTGGGTTGCGACGGCGTCCATCTGGGCCAGTCCGACGCCCCGGTGGCGTCGGCGCGCCGGCTGATGGGACCGTCTGCCATGATCGGTGTGACCTGCCACGACAGTCGCCATCTGGGGATGGAGGCGGCCGAGGCCGGCGCGGACTATGTGGCCTTTGGCGCCTTCTATCCGACGCAGACCAAGGCGACCGAACATCGGCCCGAACCCGGTATCCTGACCATCTGGCAGGAGACCATGGTCATCCCGTCGGTCGCGATCGGCGG
This sequence comes from Caulobacteraceae bacterium, assembly GCA_019748095.1. GTDB lineage: Bacteria > Pseudomonadota > Alphaproteobacteria > Caulobacterales > Caulobacteraceae > Brevundimonas. The sequence continues at coordinate 66,639 of JAIEQA010000008.1, forward strand.
GATCACCGTGGACAACGCCGCCGCCCTGGTCAGGGCCGGTGCCGATTTCCTCGCCATCAGCCACGGGGTCTGGGGCCATCCCGACGGGGTCGAGGCGGCCGTGCGGGCGCTGAACGTGATCTGCGCAGGCGGCGACTGACTTCAGGGGATATTAGGAAGCCTATGCAACGCTAGGGTCAGTCGCAGCATAGAAGTCTCCCCTGTTCATGATCACCAGCCGCGTGATGATCCCGACGGATGCCGATGTCGTCGATTGGGCGTCAGCGACCCCCCGTGCCTCCCGCCCGACCAGCGCCGTCGACCTGTTCGCCCGGCCCCTGGTCCCGATGGCGACTGCGGCGGGTGTGACCCTGCTGACCCTGATTGCCATCAGCTCGTTCCGGACCGCTGATCTGGTCGCTGCCCTGTGGGCCGCAAACGCCCTTGCGGTCGGGGTCTGGCTGCGGAGCGGACGGGGTCTGGGCTATGACATCAGCTTCGGGGCCATCATCGCGTTCGGGGTTCTGGCGGGGCAGTTTCTCGGCCGCAACCATCCGAGCACGGCGATCATGTTCACGATCGCCAATATGGTGGAGATCAGTCTGGCTGTGGTCCTGGCCCGGCGGTTCTCACCGACCCTGAACCTGGCGACCGTCAACGGCGCCGGCCGGTTCATTTTCTGCGCCGCAGCCGTGGCTCCGATCGCGGGCGGCCTGATTGCGGCTTCCGGCCTGTACCTGCTGCGCGGTGCTCCGTTCCTGATGAGTTTCCAGACCTGGTGGTTCGGCCATGCCCTGGGTCTGGCGGTCATCGCCCCCTTCGTTCTTGCGCTCGACCGTCGGGCCATCCGTGCGCTGTGGAACCCGTGGCGGGGTGCCGAGACGCTCCTGCTGTTCGGCGTTCTGGGGGCGATGTGCGGCTCGATCTATTTCGTTTGGGACCTGCCACTGGGCTTTGTCCTGATCCCGATGCTGATCCTGATCGCGGCGCGGCTGAGAGTTCTGGGCGTGACAGCGGCCCTCGTCATCGTGTCCGTCTCCGCCATCTTTGCGGTCCGCATCGGGGCCGGCCCCTGGAGTGGGGTAATCACGGACATGGCGGAGCGGGCCATGTTTACCCAGCTGGGCATCCTGTTCGGTTTCGTCCCGATCATCCTCGTCGCCTCGCTTCTGGAGGAGCGCGACCGTCTGTCGGCGCGCGCCAGGGCGGGTCAGGTGCGGGCCGAGGAAGCCTCCGCGTCCAAGTCGCGCCTGCTGGCCAATGTCGCGCATGAGATCAAGAGCCCTGTCGCCGGCATCATCGGCATCGGTGACCTTTGGCTGAGCGGGCAACTGGGGCCCGTCACCGCGACCCAGAAGGAGATGGCCGGCATGCTGGTCAAGACCGCCCGCCAGGTCGAGGCGCTGTCGCATGACCTGCTGGACGTCGCCCGCGCCGAATCCGGGGCTGTCAGGGTCGAGTTGCGCCCGACCGATGTTCCGGGGGTCCTGGCCGATGTCTGCCGCGCAACGGCCCTGCGACCCGAGGCCCGGTCCCTGTCGCTCAAGGTCGATTGCGAGGGGGACGGTCTGATCGCCATTGCCGACTCGCAACGCCTGACCCAGGTCATCGACAATCTTGCCACCAATGCGGTCAAGTATGCCGCCGCCGGCGGCGAGGTGACCTTCCGGGCGCGTCGGGTGCATGACGGGGTGCGGATCGAGGTGATCGACCGCGGTCCTGGCCTGACCCCCGAAAAGCTGACCCAGTTGTTCGAGCCCTTCAACCGACTGGGCCTCGAGCGGTCCGCCGTCGAGGGACACGGGATCGGCCTGGCGCTGGCCAAGCGGCTTGTGGAACTGCAGGGCGGCTCCATCGGGGTGGACTCGGTCCTCGGTCAGGGCTCGACCTTCTGGATCGAACTGCCGGCGGCGTGATATTTATTTATCCAATTACAGAAAGCGTGTGACTGAGCGTCGCGGGGCGGCGAGATCGCATGGACGCCTTCGGACCATGGGCGTACTGCCGGGCCAGTCATCCTCAGGAGGAACACGCCCGTGGATCTCGACGCCCTTTTGCTGTCGCGCCTGCAGTTCGCCTTCACCATCGCCTTTCACATTCTCTTCCCGGCCTTCACGATCGGGTTGGCGGCCTATCTGGCGGTGCTGGAGGGGCTGTGGCTCTGGACGAAGCGCGAAGCGTTCAAAACCCTGTATCTGTTCTGGGTGAAGATCTTTGCGCTCAGCTTCGGCATGGGCGTCGTGTCCGGGGTGGTGCTCAGCTACCAGTTCGGGACCAACTGGTCCGAGTTCATCCGTCTGACCGGGGGTGTGATCGGGCCGCTGCTCGCCTACGAGGTCCTGACGGCCTTCTTCCTCGAAGCATCATTCCTCGGGGTCATGCTGTTCGGCTGGAAGAAGGTTGGGCCCAAACTCCACTTCGCCTCGACCGTGCTGGTGGCGATCGGTACCACAATTTCGGCCTTCTGGATCCTGTCGGCCAACAGCTGGATGCAGACGCCGCAGGGCTTTCAGATCATGGCGGACGGCACCTTTGAGGCCGTCGACTATATGGCCGTCATCTTCAATCCCAGCCTGCCGACACGGCTGGCGCACATGCTGCTGGCGGCCTTCATGACCACGGGTCTGGTGGTCGGCGCGGCCTCGGCCTACCGGCTGCTGAAAGAGCGGGCGGCCCGGGTGAAGACCGAGGGGTGGACCGAGAGCCGGATCGCCCTCGTCATGGCCGTCGGGCTGATCGCCGTGCTGTCCCCGCTGCAACTGGTGGTCGGCCATGCCTCGGGCGAGGTCACACACAAATACCAGCCCGCCAAGACGGCCGCGATCGAGGGGTACTGGGAAACCCGCGCCGATCAGCCCCTGCACCTGTTCGGCATCCCTGACCGCGAGGCCCAGAAGAACCATTTCGAGGTCTCGATCCCCGGAATCGGCAACCTGATTCAGGGCGTCCCGAAGGACGAGGTCATCAAGGGCCTCGACAGCTGGGCCCGCGAGGATCAGCCGCCGCCCTTCATTCCGTTCTTCGGCTTTCGCATCATGGTGGGCCTGGGCCTGTTGATGATCGGGCTGGGCCTGTGGGGCGCGGTGCTGATCTGGCGCAAGCGGATCTTCGACAGCCCGTGGTTCCTGCGCTTCGCCGTGGCCATGGGGCCGTCGGGGTTCCTCGCCGTGCTGGCGGGCTGGATGGTGACCGAGGTCGGGCGCCAGCCCTGGGTGGTCTATGGCGTTCTGCGGACCCGGGACGCGGTGTCGCCGGTCATCGCCAGCCAGGTCGCGACCTCCCTGATCGCCTATATCGTCGTCTATTCGATCGTGTTCACGGCGGGGGCGATCTTCATCCTGAGGCTGATGGCCGAGGGACCGGTTGCCGCGACGACGGAGCCCGCCCCGCACGGGCAGCGCTCGCCGGGCACGCCTTTGGCCAAGGCCCCGGAGAACACCACACCAGGGGACGATGACACGCCAGACGGTCCTGACGGCGTCCGTGGAGCCACGTCATGAACCTCGACCTGCAACTGATCTGGGCGGGGCTCATCGCCGTCGCCGTGCTGCTTTATGTGACGCTGGACGGGTTTGATCTGGGCATCGGCATCCTGTTTCCCTTCGCGAAATCGAAGGAGGAGCGGGATGTGATGATGAACACCATCGCCCCCGTCTGGGACGGCAACGAGACCTGGCTGGTGCTGGGAGGCGGGGGGCTGCTGGCGGCGTTTCCACTGGCCTATTCGGTGCTGATGCCGGCCCTGTATCTGCCCATCCTGCTGATGCTGGCGGGGCTGATCCTGAGGGGGGTGGCGTTCGAGTTCCGGTTCCGGGCCCGCAACCGGGGCCGGAAATTCTGGACCCAGATGTTCGCCGGCGGGTCCATCCTGACGGCCGTGGCCCAGGGACTGGTGCTGGGCGGCTTCATCCAGGGCGTGACGGTGCGCGAGGATCGGTTCGCGGGCGGGCCGTTCGACTGGCTGACGCCCTATACGCTGCTGGTCGCAGCGGGGCTGGTGGCCGGCTACGCCCTGCTGGGCGGGGCATGGCTGATGATGAAGACGAAAGACAACCTGCACGGCGACGCGAAGCGCTGGACCAGCGTGTCAGCGGTGGTGGTGACCGTTTTGCTGGCGGCAGTCAGTGTGGCGACCCTGGCGATCCATCCTCGCGTCGCTGCGCGCTGGGGCTTCGATCTCGGCCACGGGTTCGCACTGGACGCGTCCGTGCTCATGCCGTTGCTGCCCATCCCGTTGCTGGGGCTGGCCGGCCTGGCATTGGTGTGGGTGATGTCGCGCAGGGGCTCGCATCGGTGGCCCTTCGTGGGGGCCATTCTGGTCTTCCTGTCGGGCTATCTGGGGCTGGCGGTCGGCTTCGCCCCGTATGTCGTGCCCTATGCCCTGGACTTCCGTCAGGCGGCGGCTCCGGACAATGCCCTCGGGCTGATGCTGGTGGGGACAGTGGCGATCCTGCCCATGATCCTGGCTTATACCGGCTGGGTCTACTGGGTGTTCCGCGGCAAGATCGACGAGGAGGCCGGCTATCATCATTGATCCTGTTCCCCCGCCGCAGCCGGGCGAGGACACCGGCCCGTTGTGGAAGAAACTTCTGTGGTTCGCCGGCCTGTGTCTGGCCGGATCGGCGAGCGTGGCGGCCGTCGCCTATGTGCTGAGAAGCTTGCCGTTCATGGGCTGAGGGGCGATGGTCCATGCCATGTCGCATATCGTTCTGCTTTCCGTCCTTGTGCTCGCCGGGTCCGGCCAGACCCAGTCGGCTCCGTCCGTCCCGGCCGGGAGTGCCATCACCCGCAGCCTGAACTCGGCGCCGCCGGCGGCAGTCGTGCCCGTCGCTGTCCCCCCGGCCGCGGCGCCCGGTCCGGCCGCTGCACCCGAGACCGTCGCTCCGGCCCGTACTGCCCCCGTGACGGCTCCTGCGGCGGTGACACCCCCTCTAACCGCGCCGGTCGTGCGACCCACGCCCGCTCCCGCCGTCTCGCCGCCGAGGACCGTCCCGGCCCCGGCGACCGCGCCCGTCCGCACACCGGCCCCCCCGCCGACGGCTGCCGCGACCCCAGTGCCGGCACCCGCGCGAGTGCCCGCATCTGTCCCTGCACCAACCCCGGCTCCGACTCCGGCTCCCGTAGCCGCTCCTGTAGCCGTTCCCGTGGCCGCGCCGGCCCCGACGCTGACCGTCCTCGACGCCCCGGCGATTGCGGCGCTGCCGTTCGGGATCGACCTGCCGGCAGGGACCAGTGTGACGGCCGGACGGCCCGGGCCGAACTTCAACATCTGGACGATCCGGCGCGGCGAGCAGCCGCTGGTGATGGTCTACGCCGGGCCGGCGTCGCAGTTCCCCATCTACAGCGGCGACATGGTCGAGGCGGGCGGGCGGGCCTCAGTGGTAGCCAGCGAGGGTGGACGTCGGGTGGCCCTTGAGCACCTGTTCACGCGGACAGACGCGCCGAACGAGATCCATGTCTGGATCACCAGCGTGGAGGGCACCGACCGGACCCTGGCCGAACGAATCGGCCAGTCGGTGGATCCGCGCTAGGCCCGGCGCACGGGCGTGTCGGTCGGACCGAGCCGCACGCCTCTCTGACCGGCGAAGACCAGCACCTCAGGATCGCCGGAGGCGGCCCAGCGACGCAGTTGCGCTTCATAAGGATCGCGTCGCCAGTCGTGGGGACGGGCGGCGTCGCATTCCACGATCAGCCGTGCGCCGCCCTGTTCGGAATGCAGGACGAAGCCGGCGACAGAGGGTTTCCAGGCCTCATCCAGAGCCTCGGTCAGCAGCCACAGGCAGTTGAAAACACGACAGTCGTCGGGGCGCTCCGCATAGACGGCGCAGCCGGCGGTTTTGCTGAAATGGCGGCACCAACGTCCGGCAGGCTTCTGCAGGGCGGTGACGCCCATCAGCTTGCAGCACAGGCCGCAGGTGCCGCAGTCCTTCATGGATGGTCGAGGGCGGAGGCGCGGTGGCTGGTCTCGCCTCCCATCGCCATGACGGGCCAGGGTGCGACCGTTATCGCGCTTGCAAGTCGGTCAGACTTCCCATCATGATGCGAACGACTCGCAAGTGCAGGTACGCTCATGATCGTTCTGATGACCGGCCCGGAAGGCCTGCTGCGGCTGATGCGCGAGGCGCGACAGCCAGTGCCCGGGCCACCGCCGCCGCCTTCGCCACTGCCGGAGCCCCGTCCGGTCACCCGGTGAGCCAGCCGGTGCGGTGACCGAACGCCTTGACCAGATCGGGCCACACGGCGGCGGGTTTGCCGGCGATCAGGCGGATGCCGAAGCCGTGGCCGCCCTCGGCGAACAGATGGGCCTCGCTGCGGACCCCGGCGGCCCGAAGCGTGGTCAACAGTTGCAGGCTGTTCTCGGGCGGGACGCCGGTGTCGTCCATGGCGTGGATCAGGACCGTGGGCGCGACCCCGGTCCAGTCCATCCGCTCCAGCGACCATGCGGCGATCTGGTCCGGCGTGGGCGAGGGGCCCAGCAACTGGGTGCGGGACCCCACATGGGCGAAGGGATCGGCCAGGGTCACGACCGGATAGAGCAGGATGTTCAGGTCGGGCCGGAAGGCCACCGCGTCAGCCGCGTCCACCGCCGCATAGGTGGCGTCGCGGCGAGCGGCGAGCAGGCCGGCCAGATGGCCGCCGGCCGATGCCCCCAGAGCGGCGATGCGGGCCGGATCGATGCCGTAGTCCGCCGCGTTGGCCCGGATCAGCCGCAGGGCCCGCTGGGCGTCCTGAAGCGGGGCGTTCGGGCCGGCGGTCCAGCCATCGGCGGGCAGACGATAGCGCAGGACGAAACAGGTGGTGCCGGTTGCGGCGAAGACGCGGGCGACGTCATGGCCTTCCTTGTCCAGAACGGCCCAGCGATAGCCGCCGCCGGGAATCAACAGCAGGGCCGAACCGTCCGGGCGCGCAGGCCGGAATACCGTCAGGATCGGGTCGGTGGTGTACTGGGCGTAGCGGTCGTGGAAGGCCGGATCGGTCGAGCGTTCCGGCACGATGGGGGTAACGGTGACATTCTCTCCGCCGGGCGCGCCGGCGGGCCACAGATGGATGGTCTCGGTCGGGTCCGGCGGGGCCACCGCCGCCTGGCGGGGGAGGGCCGGTGCGGAGGCAGCCAGCGCCCCCACACCCAGCAGGGTTCGCCGATCCAGGGTCATGCCAGCTCCACCGCCATGGCCACGGCCTCGCCGCCGCCGATGCACAGGCTGGCCATGCCCTTGGCCTTGCCGCGCGCCTGCAGGGCCGCAATCAGGGTGGTCAGGACCCGGGCCCCCGAGGCCCCGATGGGATGGCCAAGCGCCGTGGCCCCGCCGTTCACGTTCAGCTTCGCGTGATCGATGCCCATTTCCTGCATGGCGATCATGGGGACGACGGCGAAGGCCTCATTGACCTCCCACAGGTCGACGTCCTCAACGGACCAGCCCGCCTTCGCCAGCGCCTTGCGCATCGCCGGGACGGGCGCGGTGGTGAACAGACCGGGTTCATGGGCGTGGGCCGCGTGGCTGACGATCCGGGCGACGATTGGCAGGTTCATCGCCTTTGCTACGCTCTCGCGGGTCAGGACCAGCGCGGCGGCCCCGTCGCTGATGGAGCTGGCATTGGCGGCGGTGATGGTGCCGTCCTTGCTGAAAGCCGGTTTCAGGGTCGGGATCTTCTCGGGCATGGCCTTGCCGGGCTGTTCGTCGACGGTGACCGTGACGGTGCCCTTGCGGCCCGCGACCTCGACCGGGGTGATCTCGGCCTCGAAGGCTCCGGTTTCGATGGCGGCCAGGGCGCGGCGCAGGCTTTCCAGCGCATAGGCGTCCTGGGCCTCGCGCGTGAACTGGTAGGTCTGCGCGGAATCCTCGGCGAAATTGCCCATCAGCTTGCCGGGTGTATAGGCGTCCTCAAGGCCGTCCATATACATGCTGTCGACAAGGACATCGTGGCCGATGCGGGCCCCGCCGCGGTGCTTGGTCATCAGATAGGGGGCCCCGGTCATGGACTCCATGCCGCCCGCAACGATCAGGTCGGCGCTCCCTGCGGCGAGGGTGTCGGCGGCCATCATCACGGCCTGCAGGCCCGAGCCGCACATCTTGTTGACCGTCGTGGCCTCGACATTCAGGCCCAGCCCGGCCCCGATCGCGGCCTGACGCGCCGGGGCCTGACCGAGGCCGGCGGGCAGGACACAGCCCATATAGATCTGCTCGATCTTTGACGGATCCACCCCGGCCCGCTCGACCGCGGCCTTGACGGCCGCGGCACCCAGTTCGGTGGCCTTGACCCCGTTGAAGGCACCCTGGAAGCCGCCCATGGGCGTACGGGCGAAGGCGACGATAACGACGGGATCGGACATGGGGACGCTCTCTGCTGACAGGCAGCGGATGTAGCGTTGTGGGGGCCAGATGGCGAGAGGCGGTCAGTTACCCGGGCGGACGACCATACAGGTGACGCGGCGCTCGGCCAGGGCGGCGCAGGCCGCCTCGGCTCCGGCCTGGGTCAGGCCGGTGAAGCGAGAGCGGTGCCAGCCGGCAGCGCTGGCAACGGTGCGCTCGGCGCTGGCGAACTGGGCGCGGAAGCGGCGGTTGACCTCATTCACCCAGGTGCGGGCCACGCTCTCGTCGCGGAAGGCCCCCACCTGAACCGACCAGCGCCCGGCGGGCGGCGTCGGGGCGGTGGCACGGGCCGGAGGGGGCGGGTTGGCGACCGCACCGCGGTTCAGGCCGGACCCGGCGGCGACGCCACTGTTCAGGCTGGCCGTCAGATTTCCCGAACGCGGCGCGGTCTCGGCCTCGGCCCGGCGGATCGGTGGAGCGGTCGCAGGCGTGGCGACAGGCACATTGCGGGCGAGCTCGGGAGGCGGAGCCGCAGCGGCCCTGACGGCCGGCGCAGGCGCGGGCAGGGCGGTGTAGGCGACCCCGCTGGAGCCGATCCCTTCCTCGCGCTCGGTCGGGGTGCCGCTCACCGATGCATAGGCCACCGGTGCGCTGGAGTCCGGGGAGCCGACGCCGAACCCGCGTTGCTCAAAGAAGGTCTGCGCCACCAGGGTGCGTTCTCCGGCGGCCCGGCGGCGCTCAAGCTCAAAACCGGTGTCGGTCAACTGGGCGAGGTGGGTGTTGCGGGTGGCGCTGGACCGGCCACCCAGAACGACCGTGATGATCCTGCGACCATCCCGGACGGCCGAGGCCACCAGATTGTAGCCCGAGGCGTTGGTGAACCCTGTCTTGATCCCGTCGTACCCACTGTCGGAATAGAGCAGGCCATTGGTATTGCGGTATCCCCGCCCCTGATAGGCCCAGTCGTGCTGACCGAAATAGCTGTAGTACTGGGGATAGTCCCGCATCGCTGCGCGGGCGAGAATGGCGATGTCGCGGGCCGAGCTCACCTGGCGGCTGTCGGGCAGACCATTGGGATTGTAGTAGCGGGTCTGGGTCATGCCCAGATCCTGTGCCTTGCGGGTCATCATCGCCGCAAAGCCAGCCTCGGAGCCGCCGATATGCTCGGCCAGAACCATGGCCATGTCGTTCGCCGATCGCACGGCCGTGGCTCTCATGGCGTCATCAAGGCGGATGGTCTGACCGGCCGCAAGGCCCAGCTTTGAAGGGGGTTCGGCGGCGGCCTTCGGCGACACCGTGATGACGTCATCCAGCGACACGGTGCCCTTCTCGAGGGCCTCGAACACGAGATAAAGGGTCATCACCTTGGTCACCGAGGCCGGGAAACGACGGCTGTCCGCGTGACGCGAGAACAGGACCTCGCCCGAACCCGCGTCGACAACAATCGCGGCATAGCGGCTGCTCTCGCCCGACTGGGCCTCGACCCGGTTCCAGCCTCCCGCAGCGACGGTCACGCCCAGCGCAATCAGGACGAGCGCGAGCAGGGCGACGACGAGGCGGCGCGGGGAAATCGACTGAAGACGCAACATCGACAAGCGAAGCCTCATGATCCTGTGACGCGACGACGGCCCCCCGGACGCGCCGCATACCAAGACCGTAGCATGCGCGTCCGGAGTTTCACTCTGGTTAAGCAGAGATCAACGGGGATTTGAACGACGGGAACCTGACAGGCGAATATCCGGGACATGTGTCCATATGTTGCGCTGCACAATTATCCTTGACCTCAGTTCGCAGTTGCACCATATCCCCGACATCGGCCCGGGACATGCCCGGGACGGGAATTATTCACGCGGGCCAACCGCGCCTCATCGGGTTCAGGAGACCACCATGGCTGACAGTGCAGAGACCGTGAAGAAGACCGTTGATCAGGCCGCCGCGACCGCCAAGGTCCAGGGCGAACAGTTCAAGGCCCAGGCCGAGAAGGTCCAGGCTGCCGGGACCCAGGCCCTGCGCGAGGGAATGGAAAAGACGTCCGCCTCGCTGGCCGAGCTTTCGGTCCAGTCCAAGCAGAACCTCGAAGCCCTGACCGCCTCGGCCACCGCCGCCCAGAAGGGTGCCGAGGCCCTGTCGGCCCAGGCGCTGTCCTATACCAAGTCCAGCTGGGAGCACGGCGTCGCCGCCGCCCAGACGATCGCCCAGGCCCGTTCGGTCCAGGAACTGATTGAACTGCAGACCAATTTCGCCAAGTCGGCGATGGAGTCCTATCTCTCGGAAGTCACCAAGATGACCGAGACCCTGACCGGTTCGGTCAAGGACAGCTTCAAGCCGATCAACGAGCGCGTCACCGCGACCGTCGAGAAGTTCCAGGCCGCCCGCTAAGCCTGAAGAGCTTTTGTAGCCTACTGAAAGGGCCCCGGCGGAAACGCCGGGGCCCTTTTTGCTTCCCGCGACCGGCGTTGCGATGGAGCCGCAGACGACAATGCGTCGCTCCCCACCAGCAAGTGACTGGACGCCCCTTAAAATCAGGCCATCATCACCTATCTGAACGTCACACTCCCAACCGGAACACGAATGCCGTCAAGAAGGCCAGGTGAACAGAACGGGGGCGGCCAGGGGGCTGCCACCATCACCGAGACAAAGCCCAAGCTCCAGAAGCCCTCGCTCTATCGGGTGCTGATCCTGAACGACGACTACACGCCGATGGAATTCGTCGTCTATGTGCTGGAGCGGTTCTTCCAGAAGAGCCGCGAGGACGCGACCCGCATCATGCTGCATGTGCACCAGCATGGCGTCGGGGTGTGCGGCGTCTTCACCTACGAAGTGGCCGAAACCAAGGTCGCCCAGGTGGTCGAGACGGCGCGCCGTCACCAGCATCCGCTGCAATGCACTATGGAAAAAGACTGAGAGGATCTCCCCATGCCCTCGTTTTCTCGTCCTCTCGAAGAGACCCTGCATCGCGCGGTCTCCTACGCCAATGAACGCCGCCACGAGTATGCGACGCTCGAACACCTGTTGCTCGCCCTCGTCGACGATGCCGACGCCTCGGCGGTGATGAAGGCCTGCAATGTCGAACTGGTCGCTCTGAAGACCGCCCTGACCCTGTATGTTGACACCGACCTGGCCGCCCTTGCCACGTCCGATGGGGAAGACGCCAAGCCGACTGCCGGCTTCCAGCGCGTGATTCAGCGCGCCGTTATCCACGTCCAGTCCTCAGGCCGCGAGGAAGTCTCCGGGGCCAATGTGCTGGTCGCCATCTTCAGCGAGCGCGAAAGCCACGCCGCCTATTTCCTGCAGGAGCAGGACATGACGCGCTATGACGCGGTCAATTTCATCGCCCACGGCATTGCCAAGAAAGCGGGTGCCGGCGAGGCGCGGCAGCCGAAAGCGTCGGCCGGTGCGTCGCCCGAGGAGACCGAGGATGCCGCTGCCGCCAAGTCAGGCGGGGAGGCGTTGGAGGCCTATTGCGTCGACCTCAATGAAAAGTCGAAGAACGGCAAGATCGATCCCCTGATCGGCCGCCAGGCCGAGGTCGACCGCTCGATCCAGATCCTGTGCCGCCGGACCAAGAACAACCCGCTGCTGGTCGGCGAGCCCGGCGTCGGCAAGACCGCCATCGCCGAAGGTCTGGCGCTGAAGATCGTGAAGGGTGAGGTGCCGGACGTCCTGAAGGGCGCGACCATCTACAGCCTCGACATGGGGGCGCTGCTGGCCGGCACCCGCTATCGCGGCGACTTTGAGGAGCGGCTGAAACAGGTCGTCAAGGAGCTGGAGACCCACGAGGACGCCATCCTGTTCATCGACGAGATCCACACGGTGATCGGTGCCGGCGCGACCTCGGGCGGGGCGATGGATGCGTCCAACCTGCTGAAGCCGGCCCTGGCCTCGGGCAGCCTGCGCTGCATGGGTTCGACGACCTACAAGGAATACCGCCAGCATTTCGAGAAGGACCGGGCCCTGGTCCGGCGCTTCCAGAAGATCGACGTCAACGAGCCGACGGTGGAAGACACGGTCAAGATCCTGAAAGGGCTCAAGACTGCCTACGAAGGCCACCACAAGCTGCGTTACACCGACGGGGCCATCCGCTCGGCCGTCGAACTGTCGGCCCGCTACATGACCGACCGCAAACTGCCGGACAAGGCGATCGATGTGATCGACGAGGCGGGGGCGTCGCAGATGCTGTTGCCGGAATCCAAGCGCAAGAAGGTCATCGGCCAGAAGGAGGTCGAGGCCGTCGTGGCCAAGATGGCGCGCATTCCGCCCAAGTCGGTCTCCAAGTCCGACACCGAAGGCCTGCGCGAGCTGCAGACCGACCTCAACCGGGCCGTCTTCGGTCAGGACGCGGCGATCGAACAGGTCGCCTCGGCCATGAAACTGGCCCGTGCCGGCCTGCGCGATCCGCAGAAGCCGATCGGCTCCTTCCTGTTCGCCGGCCCAACCGGCGTCGGCAAGACCGAAGTGGCCAAACAGCTGGCCTCTACGCTGGGTATCGAGATGCTGCGCTTCGACATGTCGGAATACATGGAGCGGCACACGGTCAGCCGGCTGATCGGGGCCCCTCCGGGCTATGTCGGCCATGACCAGGGCGGCCTGCTGACCGACGCCGTCGACCAGCATCCGCATGCCGTGGTCCTGCTGGACGAGATCGAGAAGGCACACCCCGACGTCTACAACATCCTGCTGCAGGTGATGGACAACGGGATGCTGACCGACGCGGTGGGCAAGAAGGTCGACTTCCGCAATGTGGTCCTGATCATGACCACCAATGCCGGGGCCGCTGACAATGCCCGGGCCTCGATCGGCTTCGGGCGCGGGAAGGTCGAGGGCGAGGACGAAAAAGCCATCCAGCGCCTTTTCGCGCCCGAGTTCCGCAACCGTCTGGACGCGGTGGTCAGCTTCAAGCCGCTGGCGGCCGAGACGATCCGTCTGGTGGTGACCAAGTTCGTGCTGCAGCTAGAGGCCCAGCTGGCGGACCGCAACATCACCATCGAACTGAGCGACGACGCGGCCGACTGGCTGGCCAAGAACGGCTTCGACGAACTGTATGGCGCGCGCCCCCTGGGCCGGGTCATCCAGGAAAACATCAAGAAGCCGCTGGCCGACGACATCCTTTTCGGACGTCTGACACGCGGCGGGCACGTCAAGGTGGCGCTGAAGGACGGCAAGATCGTCTTCGACATCACCCCGACCGCGGGCGCGCCCGCCAAGGAGACGGTGGACGGGGTTGCGGTCTAGATGACCCGTCTCCTCCCTGTCGCCGCAGGCGATGGGCAGGAGGCCAAAGCAAAAGGCCCGGGAGCGATCCCGGGCCTTTCTCTTGTGCGGCGTGAAAACGCCTAGTAGCGGCGGCGGCCCGAGCCGGCGATCAGGAAGACCAGGGCGGCGAGGATGCCGGTGGTGAGCAGGGGCTTGCGACGGGCGAAATCCAGGCCCGTGCGGACAGGCTCACGCAGGTCGGCGGGCGCGCGGTCGGACAGGGATTCCAGCTTGTCGATGGCACGGCCGTAGGTGTCGAGCGCCTTGCCCTTCACCTCCTCGAACTTGCCCTCGAGTTGCAGCTTGGTGTCGCCCGTCAGCTGGCCGAGGCCGCTCTTGATCTTGCCGTTGACGCCGGTGACGGCGCCTTCAATGCGTTGTTCGCTCATGGGAAGGTCCTTCAGAAGGGGGAGAGCCGGGGAGGCTTCGGATTAGCGCACATCAATCTTTACGGTTCCACCGGGTCGAGGTTGCGGGTCGACCTTGGCAGACCGATATCTGCATCCTGAAGATGGCGAAATGCGGGGCAGGGCGACAGTGGTGAGGTTTATCCTTCAGGCCGTGGTGACGGCGCTGGGCCTGTGGCTGGCGGCCTATCTTGTGCCGGGCGTGGCGTTCCTGTCGACAGGGTCGCTGGTCGCAGCGGCGGTCCTGCTGGGGCTGGTGAACGCCTTTGTGCGTCCGATTCTGGTGTTCATCACCTTTCCCCTGACCGTGATCACCCTGGGTCTGTTCCTGCTGGTGGTGAATGCCGCCACCATCGGGATCGTGGCCCGCCTGCTGGGCGGGTTCGTGGTCGACGGGCTGTGGGCCGGCATCGGGGCGGCGATTGTGACGGGTCTGTGCAGCTGGGTCGCCGGGGGCCTGATCCCGGACAGGCGGATCCAGAGAGAGGGCTAGGGGCCCGACCCTTCAGGTGCGATGTCGAACCGCAGCCTCGGCCAGAACGGCGTGGAGGGCGGGCAGGTCGATCGGTTTTTTCAGCACCCCGTCCGCTCCGGCCGCCATATAGCGTGCGATGTCTTCCTCGAAGACGTTGGCGGTCAGCATGTGGATCAGCCGCCGCGGCCGGCCGGACGCGGCCTCGTCGGCGCGGATGGTCCGGACCGCCTCGACCCCGTCCATGACCGGCATCATCGCGTCCATCAGCACCAGATCGAAGGTGCCGGACCCAACAGCGGCGACCGCTTCCGCCCCGTTCTCGACCAGGGTCAGCTCCACGCCGAACGTCGGCAGCAGCAGGCTGAGCAGTTTGCGGTTGGCGGGATGGTCCTCGGCCGCCAGCACCGACAGACGAGGGGCTTCATCGTCCGCCGGGGTGGTCGGCACCGGTGCCGTCCCTTCGGCCGGTGCCGCTTCAAGCCGGAACCAGAAGACCGAGCCGTGCGGCTCGGCATCCCGCACGCCGAGGGTCCCGCCCAGCGCCCCGACACTGGCGCGGCAGATGGCGAGGCCGAGCCCGGCTCCGCCGGCGGTGCGCCCGTCCTCCAGCTGTTCGAACGGCTGGAAGATGCGCTCGCGCTGGTCCTCGGGCACACCCGGGCCCTGATCCTGAACCTCGAAGGTCAGGTCGATCGCCCCGGTCGCGCCCGGTCGGGCCCGCACCACGATCGCGACCGTGCCCGAGGGGGTCATCTTCAAGGCGTTCGACAGCAGGTTGATCAGCACCTGTTCGATCCGGGCCTCGTCGGTCAGGACGTGAAAATGTTCCGGGGCCCCGTCGCACTCGACCGTCAGGGTCAGACCCTGGTCTTCGGCCTGGGCCCGCCAGACCCGGGCGACGGCCTCGACCCGGGTGCGGATATCGACGGGGGCAAGGCGGACGTCGACCTGGCCGGATTCGATCCTGGACAGATCCAGGGCCCCGTTCAGAAGACGCATCAGCAGCCCGCCGGCGTCGGCCATGTCGGTGATCAGCCCGGCCTCGGCCGCCGGGCGTTTTCGGCGTTTCAGAACTTCGGTGATGCCGAGGATGACGTTGAGGGGCGTGCGCACCTCATGGCTGATCATGGCCAGGAAGCGCGACTTGGCCTGATCGGCGCGTTCGGCGGCCACCCTCTGGCGTTCGGCGTCCGCAAGGGCGCGCTCCAGAGCCTCGGATCGCTCGGTCAGGTTGACCACGAGATCGACCGTCTGGCGGTCGCTGAGGGCCTGGCGCGAGGCGGCCGTGACGACGCCGACGACGAACAGGGCCGTGCAGGCCAGTAGGACGCCGTCCGAGGCCGCCTCCTGCCAGGCCATCAGGCCGATGACGATCGACGGGGGGACGGCAGCGGCGGTGAAGCTGAGGCGGCTCATATGCACCTGCAGCGCCCCAACCATCAGATTGCCGACGATCAGCAGCAGCAGGGGCGGCAGGCGGATGGCCTCCAGCTGCCAGGCCAGCAGGACGAACACGGCGTTGTGGGTCGCCAGCAGGAAGGTGATGATCTCGGTGGCGCGCTTAAGCGTCAGGCCAGCCGCCGGCCGGTCGGGGGCCGTGCGGGCCCGGGTGACGACCGCCCAGAGCACAACGTAGAGGGCCAACTGGATGACGCCGAAGCCCGCCGCCCAGACCGGGCCCCGTACCACAGCGATGAGGATCACGATTCCGAGGATGGAGGCGATCCGGACGGCGAACATGTCCCGGTACTGGCCCGCATAGGCCCGTACGTACTCACTGGTGTAACTCATGCCCGCCCGCCAAAACGCTACTGCGGGCAAGCTTAACTGCAGGGCCTTAAGGAGCAGTCAACCGGGGGATGTAGGGTGGATGGGGCCGCACTCCCGGTCAGATTGACCCGCATAACGTTATGCGTTATGACTCCTGTCCATGATCCGGAGCTTTCGCGATCGTGAGACTGAGCGGTTCTGGGGTGGGCTCGCGTCACGCCGGTTCCCTCCGGATATTCGCCGGTCCGCGCAGCGAAAGCTTGAGCTGATCGATGCGGCCGGCTGTCTGGATGATCTGAGGCTGCCGCCGGGAAATCGGCTGGAGGCCCTGTCGGGGAACCGGCAGGGTCAGCACTCGATCCGGATCAATCAGCAGTGGCGGATCTGTTTCCGCTGGACCGATGGAGGTGCCGAGGATGTCGAGATCTGCGACTATCACTGAAGACGTGATGGATCCGGTCACGCCGGGCGAGATCCTGCTGGAAGAGTTCATCCTGCCGGCGGGCCTGAGCCAGACGGCGCTCGCGAACGCCATTGGCGTACCGCCGCGCCGGATCAACGAGATCATCCTCGGCAAGCGGGCTATCACTGCGGATACCGACCTGCGTCTGGCCCGCTACTGGGGCATGAGCGAGGGGTTCTTCTTGAACCTGCAGAAGAGCTACGACCTGCGCGTTCAGCGCGCAAAGATGGGCGAGGCGTTGGCGATGATCACGCCGAGGGCGGCGTAGTTCCGGTTGTGTCGTTGGGTTGCGACCAGTCCCAGCGTGGTGCGTCTGGGAAGGTCTTCCGATACTTAGCCAGCAGTTTTCTCAGCTGATTTTTCGGTGCCCAATGATGCCGGCCGAAGGAGTCTTGGACTCCGATCCTGTCTAGGGGCAAAGCCAAGAAGGTGTTTGGCTCGAACGGGAAGCGCAGGGTGTGACTTTCTCCTACCGCAAGTCGCTTGGGTAGGTTTCCTCCGAACACGCCATTGGATGTGTAGGGCTGCACAGGGAAGTTATCGATAGCTGGAACTATAGCCCAATGCCGAGCTTGCCACCAACGCGTTCGGCCGCTGATCTCAGCAATGTGGACGGTGATTTCTCCTGGCCCATGATTCGTAAAGGCGAGGCTCACGTGTCGATGGCTCGAAACGCCACCTTGGAACATGAGAGAGATGCTAGTGGCCACGACCAGCCGTGGCTGGGGATAAATGAACTTTGACCAAACATTCCAACCGAATGAGGCCAGCGCGATGAACGCGGAACACAGGCTGACTACCAAGGCGTAATCAGCCGTGGTCATCACCCCACCTTCACCCGGTTCGCCGCCTCCGGCAGATCCTCCCCAAACGCCCGCTGGTAGAACTCCGCGATGGTCGGGCGTTCCAGCTCGTCGCACTTGTTCAGGAAGGTCAGGCGGAAGGCCAGGCCCAGGTCGCCGCCGAAGATGGTGGCGTTCTGGGCCCAGGTGATCACCGTCCTCGGCGACATAACCGTCGAGATGTCGCCGTTCATGAAGGCGTTGCGGGTCATGTCGGCGACGCGGACCATGGCGGCGATGGCCCGCCGGCCGTCGGCCGTGGCCCATTCCGGGGCCTTGGCGGCGACGATTTCGGCCTCCACGTCGTGGTCGAGGTAGTTCAGGGTGGTGACGATGTTCCAGCGGTCCATCTGGCCCTGATTGATCTGCTGGGTGCCGTGATACAGGCCACTGGTGTCGCCCAGACCGATGGTGTTGGTCGTGGCGAACAGGCGGAACCATTTGTTGGGCCGGATGACCCGGTTCTGGTCCAGCAGGGTCAGGCGGCCCTGGGCCTCCAGCACGCGCTGGATCACGAACATCACATCGGGGCGGCCGGCGTCATATTCGTCGAACACCAGGGCGATCGGGCGCTGCAGGGCCCAGGGCAGCATGCCCTCGCGAAACTCGGTGATCTGTTTGCCGTCCTTCAGGACGATGGCGTCCTTGCCGACCAGATCGATGCGGCTGACGTGGCTGTCCAGGTTCACCCGCACGGTCGGCCAGTTCAGCTTGGCCGCGACCTGCTCGATGTGGGTCGACTTGCCGGTGCCATGATAGCCCTGGACCATGACCCGGCGGTCGTGGGCGAAGCCGGCGCAGATGGCCAGGGTCGTCTGGGGATCGAACCGGTAGGCCGGGTCCACCTCGGGCACATGGCTGTCGACCGTGTCGAACATCGGCACGACCATGTCGGACTCGATGCCGAAGGCCTCGCGCACGGAGACCTTGCGGTGCGGTTCAAACGTCAGGAGCGGATCGGGAGTCGCGTCGAGGGGAGAGGCCATACCCGAGCGATTAGCGCACGGCGATGGCGCTTGAAAGTCCGCGTCGGCCGGGGAGGGCGACGATCCCCGCTTTCGCGTCATCATGCCCCGGATGGCCGCCTGCTATTCGGGGATATCGCGGAAGTTGGAATATCGACCGTCCTTGGCCAGATTGCCGAAGCGGGTGGTGTCGGCGTCGAAGCTGAGCTTGACGATGCCGATCGGGCCGTGGCGCTGCTTGCCGATCACGACCTCGGCCTGGTGCTGCAGGATGTCCATGTCCTCCTGCCACTTCAGATGCTCCTCCGTGCCCTCGCGCGGCTCGGTCCGGCCGAGGTAGTAGCTCTCGCGATAGACGAACATCACGCAGTCGGCGTCCTGCTCGATCGAACCGGATTCGCGCAGGTCGGACAGCTGGGGCCGTTTGTCCTCGCGGTTCTCGACCTGACGCGACAGCTGCGACAGGGCGATGATGGGGACGTTCAGCTCCTTGGCCAGGGCCTTCAGGCCGCCGGTGATCTCCGACACCTCCTGCACCCGGTTCTTGTTGCCATTGCCCTCGCCGACGGTGATCAGCTGCAGGTAGTCGACGATGATCAGGTCCAGACCCTGTTCCATCCGCTTCAGCCGCCGCGCCCGCGCCGCCAGCTTGGAGATGGCCAGACCGCCGGTGGCGTCGATGTACAGCGGGCTCTCGCCGATCTCGATGGCGGCGTCGCGCACCTTGCCGAAGTCACTGGCGTCGATCTCGCCCTTTCTCAGCCGGTCGGACGACACGCCTGAGGCATCGGCCAGGATCCGCATGGCCAGCTGTTCGGCGCTCATTTCCAGCGAGAAGAAGGCCACCACCCCGCCGCTGACGGTCTTGCGGCCGTCGGGCGTCGGCTCCCAGCGGTAGTTGCGGGCGACATTGAAGGCGATGTTGGTGGCCAAGGCTGTCTTGCCCATGGACGGGCGGCCGGCAAGGATCAGCAGGTCGGAGGGGTACAGACCCCCCAGCTTCTGATCCAGATCGTCCAGATGGGTGGCCAGACCGGCCAGCTTGCCGTCGCGCTGATAGGCCTCGCCCGCCATCTGGACGGCCCCGGCCAGGGCGGTCGAGAAACTGACGAAGCCGGAGGAGGGGGCCCCGGTCTCGGCCAGCGAGTACAGGGTCAGCTCGGCCTGTTCGATCTGGTCGATGGCCTTCGTCTCGGGATCCGGCGCCTGTTTGACGATATCGCCCCCGATCCGGATCAGGTCGCGCCGCAGCGCCAGATCATAGACCACGCGGGCATAGTCGGGCGCGTTGGAGCCCGGCGGGGCCCGGTCCATCAGGTCGGCCAGATAGCGCAACCCTCCGAACTCGGCGAAGGCCGGATCCTGTTTGAACCGTTCCATCAGGATGGTCGGCTCGGCCAGCATGCCTTGGCGGATATGATCCTCGATCGCGTCATACAGACGCTGGTGGAAGGGCTCGTAGAAATGCGATCCGCGCAGACGGTCGGACAGACGCTCAAAGATGGCGTTGTCGAACATCAGGGCCCCCAGCAGCGCCTGCTCGGCCTCGAGATTGTGCGGCAGGGACGGGATCTGGACCGCGCCGAATGACTCGGAAGGGGCGAAGGGAGCAAAGGCGTTCATCGCGTTAACGCATACGCGCCGCAGCCCCCCGCGACAGGGTCAGACTGTGTCTTGGCCGGGGATGGATTGGGTCCGTCTGTGGACCGCTGGAAAATCCCCAGACGGATCAGTTCCGGTGCGGTTCAGGTCGCCGGGCAGGGATAGCGCGACGCCAGCCAGGCGCGGATGCCGTCGGTCGGGGTCATCCGCACCCGCTGGGCCTGGGGGATGGCGTTCAGGAAGCGCAGCAACTCCTGCGGGTTGACCTCGACCTTTCCGGCCGGGCAGGCGGGCGGTGTGCGACCGGTCTCGCGGGCAGTGCGCACCTCGGTCCTGACCGAGGTCAGAGCCGTCCGGAACTCTCCTGCGAGTCTGCGCGCATCGGAGCGCAGCATGGCGGTCGGGTTCAGGGGCACCCGGTTGGCCTCGGTCACAAAGGTGTCGAGGGTTCGCGCGCCCTGGGCCCCGGCCGGCAGGGCAATCAGCACAAGGCTCGCTGCGAGGACGGCGCTGGCGACACGGTTCATGATGCGGACCCCTCCGGTTAAGCTTACATCTCGCCGCTCGGATTGGGCCAGAATATGGCGGCGTTCATGACAAACGGCGCAGGGATCACTCCCCGCGCCGTGTGCCACTCCAGGTCGAACCTGCGTCAGAAGCTGTAGCTGATCCGGCCGTAGACGAAGCGGCCGTTGAACCCGTAGGGCGAGAACTGCGGGAAGCCGACCGAGCCCGTGGGTGCATTCAGCGTTGCCGGGGTGAAGTTGGGATACTCGTCGAAGGCGTTGTTGACGCCCACTGCAGCCGTCACCCCCATCGGAAACTCGTAGCGACCTTCCAGATCCACGAGGGTGTCATCGCCGGTCTCGTAGTCGAGCGTGGCCACATTGTTGGCGATCAGAACGCTCGCGTACCGGGTCGCCCGGGCCGTCGCAGACCAGCCGCCAAGGGACCAATCGACCGACCCGACGATCTTGGACTCCGGGGTGCCGTCCTCAAACGCAAGGATGTTGGACCGGTCGAACAGGAAATTCGGCGAAACGGGGATCGTGACCACCGGGATTCCCGGCACCTTGTCGACGGTCGTGTCGTTGAAGTTGGCCGCCAGGGTGAAGTCGAAGCGGCCCAGGCTGTCCGTCGGCAGGCGGTAGCGGCCGACGATGTCGAGGCCCTTCGTGGTGGTCTCCAGACCGTTGGTGAAGAAGCGCGCCGAGGACACGCCGAGCGGCTGGATGATGCCGAGGACCGCAGCCACCGTCGCCGCCGACTGGCTGGGCCGGGTCGGCCCGAGGTTTTCGGACAGGATGATCCGGTCCGCGACCTCGATCTGATAGGCGTCGATGGTCAGTTCGAAGGGCCCGCCGCGGAACACGGCGCCAAGCGAATAGTTGATCGAGGTTTCAGGCTTGAGCGGGCGGGCACCCAAGGCGAGCGACACCGGATCGTCCACGCGGAAGGTGCCGGACTGGATCAGGTTGGTCACCGGCGCGCCGCCGACCACGGTGGTCACCAGGTTGGTGGCGATATAGCTGAAATATTGCTGCTGCAGGGCTGGGGCCCTGAAACCGGTCGAGACCGAGCCGCGCAGCGCGAACGCCGGGAACGGGTCCCATCGACCCGATACCTTCCCGGTCAGGGTGTCGCCGAAGTCAGAGTAATCCTCGAACCGGGTGGCCAGTCCGAAGGTGAAGCTCTCGCTCAGCTTGCCTTCCAGATCGACATAGGCCCCCCAGTTGTTGCGATCCCGCTCGGTGGCATTGGCGGGACTGAAGCCGGGGAAGCCCTGCGCACCGCCGCCCTGGCTGCTGCCCGGGTTGCGGATCCAGGACTGCAACTGGCCGGCGGTCTGGGCGAAGTCCTCGGCGCGGTACTCCACGCCGAAGGCGAGGTTCCAGGGCTCGGCCATTCCGACGTCGAGGGCGCGCACGCCGTCCACAGCGACCGTGAACTGCTCGTACTCGAGCCCCCCGGCGCGGAAGCTTCTCAGCGAGGCCGCTCCAAAGGAGGCGTTAATGGTGTTCTCGACCCTGTAGTCGAGCGCATTGCGGCCCCAACTGGCCGAGACATCCCAGTCGATCCCGAAGGCCGCCCCGCGGACGCCGCCATACAGGTTGTAGTCATTGATGTGGGTCGCGATGATCGGCAGAAAGCCGTTCGGATAGACGGCCAGCACGTTGTTGGCGTTGTTGAAGGCTCGCGCGGTCGCGGCCGACTCCGTGTCCTTGTCCACGAAGCCACCGAAGGCATAGGCTTCCCAGCCGCCCGAGAGGGCGTGGCCGGCGTTGAACCAGACCGCGCGGGATTCGACCGCCGGGTCGCCGAAGCGGCCGGACACTGTGGTGGTCGACCCGGTCGGGGTCGCCGCCGGGGCCGCGTAGTCAGATCGGTTGGTCGGGTCGCGGCGCTGCACCTCGCCCGAGACCGTGAGGAAGCCGTCCTCAAACAGTGGCAGGCCGATCCAGCCCGAGACCGACACCTGCTCGCCGTCCGTGGCGCTGCGCGATCCGCGGGCGGTGTCGAACTCGGTGTCATAGCGGCCGTAGTTGGCTGTGATCCCGCCCCCGCTGTCGGCTTCGCGCAGCCGCAGGTTCACCACCCCCGCGATGGCGTCCGAGCCATACTGGGCCGAGGCACCGTCGCGCAGGACCTCCACGGTCCCGAGGGTGACTGACGGGATGGTGTTGAGGTCGAACGCGGCCGACCCGCGGCCGAGGTTGCCGTTGACGTTCACGAGGGCGCTGACGTGGCCGCGCTGGCCGTTGATCAGGACCAGGGTCTGGTCGGGGGCGAGGCCCCGCAGGGTCGCCGGGCGGACATGGTCCGATCCGTCGGAGATCGACGGCCGCGGGAAGTTGATCGAAGGCGCATTGGCCGCGAGGGCCGTCGCCAGTTCGGTGCCGGTGCCCTGGCGCGTCAGGACCTCACCCGAGATGACATCGACCGGCGCGATCGTGTCCAGTCGGGTCCGTCCGACCGTACGGGTTCCAGTGACGACGATTTCGTCGACCGCACTGGCCTCCTCCCGGGACACGTCCTGGTCCTGGGCCTGGGCCATGAAGGGGCAGGACGCCAGAACGGCTGCGGAGGCGAAGCCGAGGAGAAGGGTACGGGAGGATCTCGTCTGCATGGGATACCTGACAACCGGGCTGACCGGCGCGAAGCGGCACCGGCGGGTGAATGTTCGAGCCGTCCGACGCTGATGTGTCGCGGCATGGCGGGTTCGCGCAACTTCCTTGCGCGAGGCGGGAGGAATCTGTCCCGCCGTGCAAGCTGGGTCCCCGTTCGGTCATGGTCAAGGTACGGTTAATGCAAGCGTCAGCGCTCGTTGTAATTTTGACATAGTTTGGGCGCGGGCAGCAAAAAGGGCGCGTCCGTGAGGACGCGCCCTTCAGGGTCTCGACCGGCTGAATCAGCCGGATACGGATCGATCTCAGGCTTCGGAGCCGAGACCGTCCTGCTGGCCTGCGCCGCCTTCAACCATGTCGCGGGCCTGTTCGGCGGCCGCGTTGCGGTCCTCCTCATAGGCGGCCTTGATCACGTCCTCGCCCTTGGCCTGACGTTCGGCTTCTTCCGCCGAGCGCGCCACGTTCATCGAGATCGTGGCGGACACTTCGGCGTGCAGGCGAACCGGCACGGCGTGGACACCCAGGGTCTTGATCGGCGTGTTGAGCACGATCTGCGAGCGTTCGACCTTGCCGCCCTCGGCCTGGATGGCCTCCATGACGTCGCGGCCGCCGACCGAGCCGTACAGCTGGCCGGTTTCGCCGGCCTGACGGATCAGGACGTAGGTCTGGCCGTCGATCTTGTCGGCGACCTTCTGGGCCTCGGCCTTGTTCTTCTCGTTGCGGGCCTCGATGGCGACGCGGTCGAGTTCGAACTTCTCGAGGTTCTTCGACGTGGCGCGAAGGGCCTTGTCCCGCGGCAGCAGGAAGTTACGGGCGAAGCCATCCTTGACGGTGACGACGTCGCCGATGGCGCCGAGGTTCTCGACGCGTTCGAGCAGAACGACCTTCATCTTATTTCACCACGTAGGGCAGGAGGGCCAGATAGCGGGCGCGCTTGATGGCCTTGGCCAGTTCGCGTTGCTTGATCTGGGACACGGCGGTGATGCGCGAGGGCACGATCTTGCCGCGTTCGGAAATGTAGCGCTGCAGCAGCTTGACGTCCTTGTAGTCGATCTTCGGCGCGCCTTCGCCCGAGAACGGGCAGACCTTGCGGCGACGATAGAAGGGACGGCGGCCGGCCGAACCCGAACCCGCGGGGGTGCCGGGGACGTTGGGCGAGGAGGTGGTGTCAGTCATGTTT